>DASQRW010000205.1:0-2582 GCA_035642715.1 Nitrososphaeraceae archaeon
TACTGGAAGAATTTATCATTTTGACTTAAACCAAGATAGAACAGAATTAGTCCTTGAAGGACCTCTTGCAGACAAAGTCGCTGAAACTAGGGATACTGGTATAGAAGATGTTGTATTTGCTGAAGGGTTTGGTGGAATTAGTGATCTAGAAGTCGGTCCTGATGGTTATCTCTATGTTGTTTCACTTGGTAATGGAGCAATATACAGGATTATTCCAGCTGCTGATGTAGTTTCAACACCAGATGTAGAAGCAGACGTAGAAGAAGAAGAAGTAGAAGAGGAAGAAGAAGAGTAGGATAAAAAAGAGTCTCTAGTAGCAACAATGAAGAAGAATAACAAGGTCTTTTTTCTCTCAGCTGTATATTCCTTGCAACGGGTTGTGGCTCAAATACACACATACAACAGAGCAATAGTGTTCAGAAAAGTTATCTAATCATATTTCCTCATATTTCCTTGACATATGTCTCCCATTTTTTTATACTGAATATTATTAATTACCTTTTAGTTCTTCTGATGATATCTGCTATGAATTGTCTTTTAAGTCGGTAATAAAAGTTGCCTAGGATGACAAATTTCTCTGATATGGATTTCTCTGCAGGCTGGCTCTCCCTTGATGTCTTTTGCTTATCATAGATTATTGTGCCATTGACTATCTCTTCTTTAAATTTTTCGGGTATAGGGTTGGTTATAACTTGCATCATCATCTCTATAGGTGGGGGTCAGTCTAGGCGGCTGCTGCTGCTCTATTATTCTTATTATGTGTATATTTGTTATGCTCCACTTCCATCATCATAGTCGTCGTCGTCATCTTCTTCTTCTCCAGTGTTAGATCCTGAGAGTTCATTGCTATTGCCTTCATAATCTTCTTGCATCTCATCATTATCAAACCCGATATCTCCATCGTTGTCTGACTCTAATCCCATATCATCTTCTTCTGCATCATTGTCATCATCACCATCTGGTACTGCTTCTGTTTGCGTTGTTGTTGGTCTAATGTGATTTATAGTTGATGGTCCAATGTACCTTATATGCAATTGATGAGTACTTTCGTCATATCCCAAGTCTGCCATAGTAAGTACCGTAAAACCATTATCATACAAATATTTCATTTCTGCATCAAATAAATTCACATTAGTGCTATCAGGTGTTCTATAACCATAATCTAGATCATGATACGCTATTATAGGAATGGCCCTTACAATTCCATCTCTATTGAAATTCTCTTGGCTATTGACGACATTAACAAACTCTTCATACATTTTATTATCATCATCATAATCTTCATTTGCAGAATCGTGACTCCATTCTCTAATAGAGTATCTATTTGCATAAGTCAATGTACCATCATTGGAATATGTTCTACAATCAGTCTGTACATTTGATTTGTCTCCATATCCCTCTTGCTCATTCCATCCATCACAATTCAAATACATCAATTTAGAAAAACCAGTAATTGCATCATCATAATATTTTGCAATAGTATCAATTACAGTTGAGTTATCCCATCCTTTGCCGTAAGGTGTGCCAAAAACTCTGGCATCAATATTGTGATTAGCTAAACACTTTTTTGACTCTCCTACTTCAAAGTCCAATTCACTAGCAGATAGTGTAGTAAGGTCTTTATGGTTCAAAGACTTTGCTCCTATATCATGTCCTTCATTATGTAATGTCTCTATATCCTGCCAAGTCATATGTGAGTTATCATCTTCATCTTCATCAGAATCTATCCAGTTGCATACTACAAAGAAACTGGCCTTAAATCCATATTTGTCTAAAATTGGTTTGGCGTAGATGTATTGGCTTTTCGGTCCATTGCCAAAAGTTAGAATAACTACCTTGTTAATACTACTACTATCTTTTTGTTGTTGAATTTCTAACTGGCTATAAGTCGTAATTGGTAAAGAAAATCCCATTAAAATAGCTATGAATACAATAACAATAATAACCGAAACTAAATGTCCAAAATCCCGTATTTTTAACACCAAATGTACACCTCAACCACGGAATATTTATACTATTCAGAAAAATTTAAGCAAAGTGGAATGTCTCAAAAAAGACAACAAGGAATGGAAGTAAAAAAGACATGAGCTATAGTTCATCTGGTGCTTATTGTGTTCTATTCTTTTCTCAATCTCTCTTTATTATCAATCATATATTCCTATCCATGACAGCAATTACAAGTCCTATTAGTGCCATGAGTGAACCAATAGATAGATACAAATGGCTATATACTTTCTATAACGCCATTATTACTAATTTTTGTGAATGATGGGCTACTATAATCTCATATATTGATTCAATAAGGATGGAGATTTAGTTTCATCGATACATTAGTAGATATATTATTATGACAGATGCCTCTCTCTCTCTCTCCCTCCCTCCCCTCTATCATGTATATATGTCTTAAGTTGCAAAATAGAGTCAAACCTGTCTCACATCCTACGGCTCTGTTAACTTAAGAACATCATCTCATTTTGAATAAGTTTATTATGAATATCCGCAAACATGGTCAACTAATTTATAACATGATATAATTTGCACCTTTTCTTCTTAGTACAAGGAAAGTAATCATCAAAACTTTC
>DASQRW010000206.1:0-2049 GCA_035642715.1 Nitrososphaeraceae archaeon
CAGGAGTTCATAGCCATATATTATACATCATCATCATCTCTTTTTATTGATTAAGGAAATAGAGATAGATTTCAAAAAATATATCATTAGTTAAGATTACTTTCAAATTGTTGACCCATTTCCTTCTTCTTCTTTAGAAGATTTGGGTTTGAGCCGTTGGTATTGTAGCTTGAATAATTCAATTACTGCAGGAATATCGTCTTCACCTCTAATCCAATAGCTAACCCATCCTGATTGTGGAAGAACATGATGAGTTGTAACACGTCCAGAGTTAACAAGCTCATTTCTCACGCTCATTGGAAATGGTAAGTCAGCTAAACGATCACCATGTATATGTCCCATTTCTCTTTTGCTTAAACGAAATTCGATACCTCCAAATCGATGTGCTTCAGCAGTAACATATGGCCAACTTAGTATTTCTTTCTTAATGGTTTCTAAAATTCTACCCATAGATATTTTTATTACTCTATATTTATAAACTTGTAGGTTTACAAAATATATTAATTCCTAGTCGCTAAATTGTATTGTCTAGGTGATGAAAACTTTCAGTACAGTAGGAAGTCAAACATCATTTGATTTGTAAACCTAATGGTTTATGAATAAGTAATACTATATGTATGTGTGTATTAGATGGCTATTCCAACTAGTTTAGAAAATATTGCTGATGGATTTAGTGAACCAAAAAAGAAGCTACTTTATTATCTTAAAGTGATGCAGCAAGCAGGACTTGAGGAATTGGCGAATGTTATGAAGGTGTCAAGAATGGCAGTTCACAAGCATCTTGGTCTTCTACAACAGAGGGGTCTAGTAGAAGCTGTTGAAACAAGGGGACATGTTGGCAGGCCAAGAATGATGTATCAACTAACAAGTCAAAGCAAGACTGTTTTCCCAAAATCATATAGTGCAATTGCAACACATGCTCTTGATTTTATTGAAAAAAATATGGGTAAAGAAGGGGTTGAAAAGGTTCTACGTGAGCGTCAAAGCGAACTTTTCGATCAATATTATAAGCGTCTTAAGAATTTGGATTTTGATAAACAAGTTAAGGAATTAGCTAGAATTAGAGATGAGGAAGGATATATTGCTGAATCAAAGAAGAAGTCAAAGAGTGGTGGTAGTGGAAAATATGTCCTTTTAGAATACAACTGTCCGATAATACATATAGCTGAAAAACATTGGGAAGCATGTTCTACTGAAACTGAACTATTTGAAAAACTTCTTGGAGCTAATATAGAAACAACACATAGAGCTGCCAAAGGAGACTTGATTTGTAAGTTTATAATCAAGGAAAGAAAAGAAGACTTCCTCTGAAACTGCAGTAACATTGAGAGGATATGAATGATATTCATTCTCAAATAGATTGAAGCATTTTGTCTTATTGTTTTGTATAATTTGTAAACGTCTTTATTTATAAATGAGGTTTTTCATATGTACACTTATGATTAATAACATTAAATCCCAAATTCAATCTTTTAATCTATCATCACAAAATGATAATCAAGCAAGTATACATCGAGAGGGTACAGTAAATGTTTTAGGTGTTGCTGGTAGTATGCGACAACAATCCTACAGTTCCTGTGCTTTAAAAATGGTATTAGAAGAAGCAAAAAAATATAACGTAGATGTATACATGCTCGAGTTACGGAAAATAAACCTCCCGCTCTACGATCCAAGTGAAATCAGATCAGATGAGTTTTCTTCAAATAATAATAATAATGTTTTAGAAAGAATTACAACAGCTCTGAGGTGGGCTGATGTATTTGTATTAGCATCACCAGATTACCATGGCTCTATGTCTGGTGCAATGAAAAACTTTCTTGACTACTTCTGGGAAGAATTTGCTGGAAAAACATTTGGATACATTGTAGCATCGCATGAAAAAGGGCTGACCGTTGCAGATCAGATGCGTACAGCTGTTCGTCAATGCTATGGATGGAGTATGCCTTATAATATATCAACAAATGGAGAAAAAGACTTTGATTCAAAAGGAAATTTAGTTAATTCTGCATTAGCAAAAAGAATTAAGATGCTTTCACGCGACTTAGTGAC
>DASQRW010000207.1:0-3498 GCA_035642715.1 Nitrososphaeraceae archaeon
TGATATTCAAATGTTATATATAGTATCTAGATAGTTACCTAACTTAATGACCTAATTCCTATCATCTAAACAGATACGGCAAGTAAACGGTCCAAACTAATTCTAAAGAATTTATAAATTCTATGTATACTAAACAAATTATAATGTCTTCTTCAGAAAACAAAAACAAATACAAATGCGAAGAATGCGGAATGGTATTTAGCTCTCAACAAGAGCTTCAGCAGCATGGTAACCAGGAACATGTTGGAACAGCATAATCCCAATTTGTTGTTGAGCGTTGTCGAGAAATGAATAATTAATTTGAATGGGACAACGAATAATTTAGTAGTAGCATATAGTGTAGAAGCAAAAGTAATAGAATAGTCGAAAATTACAGTAGAGAAATGGGATATAGTAATGTTTTGGCAACAGCAAAAGTAGAGAATAGAATCAAACGATGACGGCTAAGAAGAATATTCGAAAGGTATTTCTCATTTTAGTTTTTCTTTAACTTCTCTACCTCTTCTAATACTTCATTTAGATACTGTTTTGTAATGCCAAGTTCATCTATACTCTCTTGTAACTTCACTTGAGATTCCTCATATAATTCTGTTAATCTCATAAGGCTTTCAAACATAGACACATAGGACATTACAGTTGAATTACTTGTTGAATAGGTTGTAGTACCCGTTGCCTCGGCTGTGACAAGTTTTGAATCATCTCTTAGCTCCACAGCCAAAGAATATCTTCTATCTACGATCATAGCTGTAATCGTAATACGAGATAATGGTTCGAGGTTTTGAACTCTAATGTTCTTGTTTTGGTTCTCAAGTTGTTTGGCTATTAGCTTTATAGTATCGTTCATTGGTGTTAGAATAGTGATGGCTACATTGCGAGATGCTGCCTCAAGTATAATCTCAAAAGTTCCTGCCTTTAGCTGTCGAACAAACGCATTAGGTGTAGAGAATACCACAAGGATCTCCTTTTCACTAGTTCTGATGAGTTTATGAACTAACCTTTGTAGTTCATTTGGATCGCGAATGATATTGGTCGTCTCAAACAATATTCCTTTTTCAATTTCTTGTATCTTCTGTTCTCCTGATATCGCTTTGTCCCACAAGGTTTCAAACAAGTATTGCTGTTGTTCAATAATTTCTCTTACATTACTGCGGATCACTTGTGAAGTAGGTTTATCTTTGTCATGGACTAGTGCCGGAGCTAGATATTCCTCATCACTTACATAGAAAGTACCTTTAATTCCATCTATATGTCTGAGTTCGATAACTATGTTAAGGAGTTCTTTACAGTGCGAAAGATTTTCTTCGATGATTTCAGTTATGCATCTTAATCTAATACCTCTTCTTTTTGCTTCAAGAATTGAACTCTTTATTTGTTCAATATTCATAGCTAGTGCAGGCCGAGTATGATCAACGCAAGCATCTATTCGGCTATTTGTATTAGATATAAATCTTAGAAATGTGTTTAGTACATCGCTATTACTATGTATTATCTCTGTAGTCTCCATATCTTCTATATATTCAGCTAATATACATAAAGAACTAGATGCTCAAATAGGTAACTGTTTCTATTATCTAAATATTGTTCTACCACCAGAAGATAGAAGATCTCTCTAACAAAGATTCAACAACAAAAGAATGTGAACCTCCACCATCACCTCCAATCGTAACATCCAAAGCTGTTCTCCACTACCAGATGAATTGCCACCCATAGATGCTGAAGAAGAAGTTAGTGATGATGATGGCAGGAGAGAAGAAGGATAGGTCTTAATGTATTAGCCGCATGTTATCATCCTTTCATAAACCCAATAATAAACCCTGCTGACATACTACCAGTTAACGGAATACCAAAGCTAGTCATTGCTAATGAGGAGGTTGTTGCTGCTTGATCACTAGTATGGCCAAAAGCCGGCATCTGCATAATTGCATTTGAAAGCGTTCTAATAGCACCTTCACATATTGTTTGAAGTTTATTCCAGTTTATGTTGGTTATCTGATGATATTGTAGGTAAGCTAATCCAGCTAAGAATAATCCAGCTAAGAATAATCCAACTATTACAGCTAATGTTTTAATTACTTTCTTCAATGCGTATCCAATTAGAATACCTACAAAGAAGCCACCACCTAGAGTAGCTGCAGTTGGTCCGAAACTTTCAATGCTCATATTTTAGATGCATCTCCTTAGGAGTTTAGTTGTCAGCAATATGCAAAGAGTAGTTTCATATCTCTGTAGTAGTACAATTCCTGTATATGGTAACATTAATAGATATGAACATCCAGGTATAGAATGAAAACCTGTGCTAGCATCTTTTGCACATACTAGATATTTTATTTGATTACCTAATGCTTTAACAATTTGTCTTCTTTGTAGCATATTATCTATTTTCTCTACAACAAGAGCTGTAGCTTTTGTAGTAGACTTTTCTATCTGATACTAAGTAGAATTATAGTCAAAATTAACTTGCAGAATCTTTGTCATCTCTCTCTTTGATTCAAATCTTATTTTGTGTATATGATAAGTTTTCAAACTAATAATATAAATGAAGAACAAGAATCAACACCGCTATTAAGATTACTCGAAGATATATTGAACAACCATATTAAGCAAAAGAAGCAAGAGATGCACAGAACTCATAATAGAGCTGATACTGATCATATATGGACAGAGATAGAAACATTACATTGAGTCTTGGCTCAAATACCCATACTGCTACTACGATACCAGCTGCATAAAGAGTCACTTTAAGCAATCTCTTTTAACCTCTTTCTCACCAATACTTTTAATAACTGAGACATCGATCACAGGGATTATATCCTAAAAAGGACAGATTATTCTTGATGCGAATTTTACAATGATATGACGTATATTCTGGGTGTGATTATTATTGTGTAAATTTGATTTACATTTCATATACTGTGATACGGTTGCACATGTAAGTTAACATTGTTAAGTAATATTCTTTAGAGCAAAATGAAACAATGCTATGGTATGTTTAAAGTTAAAAGAATTTTACCAACAACCAGTTTTATTGTTTCATTATTTGCAGTATCATGTAATGCAATAGCATTACTCTTAATATTGGTTCATACAACCAGTACTACTACTGCTTATGCAGTAGAAATCAACCAACCAGATATCAATGCGACTAATCTTTATAAAACTCATAATATGCTTCTTGGAAATAACGTCAAAAACCTTGTTATACTTGTACCAAATGAAGCTCATGAGCCCTACAGTTTAAAAGAACAGCAGTTGATAAATCAAGCATTCATTCCTAAGAATGTTAGGATGAATGTAGGTACTACAATAGTGTTCTTCAATGCAGATGTTGGCCATGACCATAGAGAAGTTATTACTAAAGGACTAACAGGCAGTCGGGTATTTGATACACGAATATTCAGTTATGATGACGCCGATGACGAAGATGACAAGCTACCAAATAGCAGCCATAATTATACATTTAATGAAATAGGTGACTTCTCGTATTATGATACAGTTTTC
>DASQRW010000208.1:0-3857 GCA_035642715.1 Nitrososphaeraceae archaeon
GTGAGATACACTATTAATATACTTTTATGATAATTTAATTTTATAATGCACAAATCTTTATAAATTAACTTGAATTATTTTACTTGTGCAAGTT
The DNA here is from genome assembly GCA_035642715.1 of Nitrososphaeraceae archaeon. Lineage (GTDB taxonomy): Archaea > Thermoproteota > Nitrososphaeria > Nitrososphaerales > Nitrososphaeraceae > JAJNBK01. The sequence goes on from DASQRW010000208.1 coordinate 95, forward strand.
ATTTCCAGCTCAGCGATGAAGAATTATTTATCAACTATTAGGTCTGCTAACCAGTTTTCAGCGATTGTGTACCGTGACCATGTTAAAGCCTTTGAGGCTTTTACCTTAAATAAATATAATTTAAGTTTAGATGATCTCCTTGTCTCAGTCAAGGAAGGAAAATATAACATTTATGGAGTATTAAGTGATTTTACATTCTATTTGCAGAATGAATATCGCAATAAACTATCAACTAACACCCTCCGAATTAGAGTAAGAGTCGTCAAGAATTTTCTTGAATATTGCGATGTGGATATTAGCGATGCAAAATTTCGTTTAAAGGTTAGACTTCCAAAAGGAATTAGAAATAACAAAGAAGCAATAGACAAAGATGATATAAGAGATATTCTCAATTCATGCTCTGACATTAGGCTCAAGACATTTGTCATGCTATTAGCTGGTACTGGTTGCAGAGCAGTCGAGGCACTATCAATCCGCAATAAAGACTTGGACTTAACGTCTAATCCTGCTAAAGTAAACTTAAGAGCTGAATATACTAAAACAAAACAAGATAGATCCGTATTTCTAACAAAAGAGATTGTTATACAATTAAGAAGATGGCTAGATTTCAAATATCGTAAACATAGATCATGTCATACGGCAGAAGATGGTAGTTATAGAACAGAATACATTACTCCAAAGAGACACGTAGATGATCTTGTGTTTGCAATTAATGGTAAACCTAATCCACGGACATTATATGTAGAAATTGCGACAATGTATGCAGCAATGCTAGACAGAATTGGTAGAGGTGATAGAGAGGATAATCAAAGACGTAGAAAGGTAACTTTGCATTCGTTCAGACGTTTTGCGAAAAGTACCATTAGCGATTTAGGCTATTCCGACTACTCTGACTGGTTCATCGGGCATGCAGGTAGTACATACTGGCGTAAAAAAATTTCAGACAAAGCAGAGCTATTTAGAAAGATTGAACCTTATTTGACATTTCTAGACTATTCGGAACTAGAAGCTAAAGGGGCAGATGTTCAAACAAAAGTAGAAGAGCTTGAAGCAATCAACCAAAGATTACGTGAACGTGATACCATGAATACAGATGCTATATCTACTCTATCAGATCAGTTAACGAAGGTAATGCAAGAGATAGAGATATTGAAGAAACAGCGACAGAATAATTTGCATCTTTTCTGACTCAAAAGCTAGGAATAATTAAACTATCTTTTGAACTACATACTGGGCAATCTAATTTTATAGAATCGTTACGAGCAACATGTGCCAATCTCTTTCTGTATTCTAGATAGGATAACGCTAGAGGGCCAGTTCCACATTTTTCACAATTGCCCTCAACGACAATATTCTCGTAATTGTCTCTATACTGGAAATGCTTTTCTTCATATTCCTTAGTAAAATATTTCTTCTTATTTTGGAATCTTCTTTCAGCATCTAATTTCATTTGATAAAGAACTAGAGCCTTTTGATTCGACCCTAATTCTTCAAGACTTTCACGCCATAAATCAAAAAACATTCGCCTTATATCCTCATCTTCAAAACCAAGATCTACAACACGCTCAAAGAGATCTTGCATATTTGTTATACCTAGGTTCGTATGAGCTATATACCAGATATGCTGGATCAGTTTATCGAATACACCTCTGTCTCTACATTTTCTAAAGAAATGAGAATAAAAAATAGTAGTAGAAGGAGAGTCTTCTTTTATTTTAAATAACACTGAATCAAGCAAATGAAATATCTCATTATTGGCATTCGCTTGTTTATCTGGATTTATGCCTACAATAAGCCATCCAAGAATTTGTCCTAACTCTGTATGTTTATAGATAGCAATATCAGTATCTACCTTAGCCGCTTTAGTGGTTCCACTCATTTGAATTAATTGTAGTTGCATTAGATGTTCTAAATTTTTCTTAATATGATCCTTTAGATTGTTATATCGTCTGGTGTGACCAATGTTCCTAGTTGAAAGATCTTTATAGAGGTTTATAAAATCACTATTGTTTTGTAATAACCACATCCCCAAATCCCATAATGAGAAAGAATAGTTATTTTCTGATGAGTCCTTTTCGTTAATTGTTAGATAATATCGAAGAATATCTTGGTATAGAAGGGCATTTTTAGTATAATGTTCATTCTCATCCTTTTCAAAGATAGGGTAGATACCGGGTGCTTTTGTCATGGTTAGAACCATATATGGTGTATATGAAAATGTGCACTTCAATAAAGTCTATGCTGAAAAGACTGCATGGACAATTCATATCAAACGGAAATCAGACGGGTCCAAGCACTACAGGGAGAACGAAGTCTGACTCTTGTTTTACCTAAACAATTCGCCATCGAATTAGGAATAACAAAAGGAGATTTCTTGAAGTGTAAAGTTGATGGCCATCGGATCATTGTTGAGAAGGTGAGCCCCTGAGATGAAGTCCTATGGTGAAAGATTACCAGAAATTTGGGATAGCAAGCTTGTCAAAAGTATCCGGAAGAGTCATGCAAATCTCAGCAACATTGCAGAATATGAAGAAAATGAATCCTCGAATCATACCTCTGAAGTTGATAAACAAAAGGAGTTGTCTAACTTATGATCTCATTAGAAACTATATTCTCTTATTGGAATATTGGTTTTAAACTAGTTCCTTTAGATGAACTTAGCAAAAGCCCTATTATTCCGTGGAGTGAAATATATGATAATCCAGACTTTTGGTCTATAGAGAAAATAAGAGAATACACAGATAAATTTTATAATGTAGCAACGACGTTTGGTAAAAGCCATGTCAAAGATACACAGGGAAAAGAGCTTTACTTATATTGTCTTGATATAGATTCTGATGAAGTATTAAAGAGGTTACAAGTTATACTTGAACAAGAATGGAAACACAAAACATTTGTAACTAAAAACTAAAAGGATTGTGGATATCACGTATATTGGTTTGAATATAGTTCTGAAAATGGTCCTATATTTACAGAAGATTGTAGAAAAGGATATGAATTTGAGATAAAATGCGGCAAGTCACTTTGTACGCTTCCTCCCAGCCAGCATCGAGATAATCCATTGTTCAATTATGAAAATGTAGGGCAATCCGATACAATTATGATCACTAATGGACTTTATCAACGTCTTGTCAACGAGCTGCTTGCAGATTGTTTTAGGAGAAAGAAGAATAATCTTAAGTCAAATAAGCACAATACTATAAAGAAAGATTGTAATAAAAGTGCATCAGAATCATCCATTACCTCCCAGGAAGAAGACGAGGTTCAAGCTGTTGTTACTGCTACTAATAACAAATTAGATCACTATATAACAAATTCATCAGCTGCTATAACCAAAGAAATTGTTCTTACTGATGAACAAATTCAAATGTCAACTCAGTATCTTTTATCTTATTATCATGAAGGTGCACGAGATAAATTCGCATTTGGATTTAGCGGTTTTACTTATAAGGAAAACATTGCAGAAGAGTCAGCAGCAAAGATAATAGAAAGCATTTGTAGCAAAACAAATGATCCATACATTGCAGACAGACTTGATACACTTCATCGTACGTATGTTAATGGTAGAGAAAATGGTTCAGATGCTATTACAGGAAAGAGTAAATTAAAAGAGGTAATCATGCATGTCTCTAATTGTGATGATGGTAAAGCTGCAGAAAATATCGTTCAAGGTTTACTGAGGATATGGCATGTAGGGACGGAAGAGGAGAAGGATAGAGATGATAAATATATTGAGGATAACAATAATGAGAATAACAAGAAT
>DASQRW010000209.1:0-2662 GCA_035642715.1 Nitrososphaeraceae archaeon
TTGCTTAACATAGTTAAGTTACCTTAATTAACTAACTAACTAACCAAAATTTCTATCAAGAAGAAGGTGTCTAGATAAGATCACAATTTTTTATAATATAATAATGCAGATAGCAGGAGTAACTCCACATTATACTACTCACCCCATTTTTCCAAATCTCTTTACAGCTATGATTGTTGCTTCCTTGATTGCAATAGGATTGAACTTTGTCTTTAGCATGTTAAGAAAAAAGACAACGGATATAGAAAAAATGAGCAAGGTTATGAATAGAATCTGGGTTGCAATAAAATATATCTATATTTAACTGAATGCACGGAATTTACACAGTTGTATAAGGTTTTTATAATTAATAACCAAAGCAACGAAATGATGCCTTTATCCTGTTAGTGTATATATATATATATTTTATTTTTAAAATTAGTCAAACCTTAAATTAGACTATGGTAAGGTGACTAGTACAATATTTGGCAGAATATCGCAGTAATGCTAATGATATATCAGATGTACCATTGCCTGCAAATCTTCACCAGCGTCACCTAGTCCGTACCTTGGGTCTTCTAGATGTTGTTATGATTGGTATAGCTGGCATGATTGGCGGGGCTATTTTTGTTCTTGTCGGCCCAGCAATAGGTCTTGCAGGAAGTGCTGTTATTATTGCCTTTATTATTAACGGAATAATCACACTTTTCACGGCTATGGGTTATGCGGAATTGGGTTCTGCTATGCCAGAGGCTGGTGGTGGCTATCTTTGGGTTAGAGAAGGACTGCCACGACCTAATGCTTTTATAAGCGGTTGGATGGCTTGGTTTGCTCATATAGTTGCTGGTAGTTTGTATGCTGTAGGATACGGTTCTTTTCAGTTTAGTCTATTACAGATGTTAGGTATTATTGGAGACCAACCTCTACTAGGAATCATTCATTTAGATAAACTAATAGCAGTTGCATCAATAGCTGCTTTTACTTATGTTAATGTCAAAGGAGCATCTGAGACTAGTAAACTTGGGATTGTTGTTACTGCCATCCAGCTTGGAACAATTTTTGCATTAATAGGTGCTGGCTTTTTGACTATAAGTAATAATCCTGAATGGAATTCCAATATCCTCACTAACTTTGCTCCTATAGGAATAGGTGGAATTGTTGCTGCTATGGGACTAACATTCATTGCCTTTGAAGGTTATGAAATAATAGTTCAGACCGGCGAGGAAATAAAGAATCCAAAGAAGAATATACCAAGAGCAATCTTCATTTCGTTAACTCTTGTTGTTTTATTGTATTGTCTTGTAGCATTTGTCTCAATCGGTGCAATTTTCCCTCAAAATATTGGTAATATTCCTGCATGGAAATTCATAGGTCAAAATGGTGATTTAGGGATAAGTAAAGCTGCTGAGTTATTTTTACCCTATGGCTTTTTTATCATTCTTGCTGGTGGTATAGTTTCCAGTTTAGCTGCATTGAATGCTACTACTTACTCATCAGCCAGAGTCGCATTTGCTATGGGTAGACATTATAATCTACCATATCAATTAAGCGAAATTCATCATAAATTCAAAACTCCATATGTTGCTACAATAATATCGGGTATATTAATGGCTGTTGTGGCCTATGCATTACCACTAGACCAAATTGCACTTGCCGCTGGTGTCATATTCTTGCTCTTATTTACACAAGTAAACATTTCTGTCATTACTATAAGAAACATGTATGGAGATAAGCTTCATTATGGATTTAAGACTCCATTCTTTCCCTTCGTACCTATCATTGGCGTCATTGTGAAATTAGGACTTGCCATTTATCTTCTAATTACTCAGCCCTTCAGTTGGGTTATTAGCGTATTATGGATTGCAATAGGTTTTGCTGTATATAGAATTTATACTTTCAGAAAAGAAATTGATCATTATGCGCCAATTATTACCAGTGAAGGTGATCTGACAAGAAAAGATTTCAGAATTTTAATTCCTTATACTCCAGAGAATCCTGATAGATTAACAAAATATGCGATTAGGGTTGCAAAGGAAAATGATGGAGAAATTAACATATTAAGAGTTATTACAGTGCCACATCAAACACCACTTTCTGCAGGAATCGCATTTACAGAGTCTGCAGCGAGAGCTTTTGAACCATTAGAAAAAATAATAGATAAAGAAAACATACTAAATCATTACTTTGTAAGGATTTCCCATGATGCAACCGAGGCTATATTATCAACAATTGAGGAGCAGCGCATCGATCTTTTGATTACAGACTATGAAACGTTAAGGAGAAACAAGGCATTACAGACGCTTTTAACATGCAATATACTTGCTGTTTTGACAGGTGGAGGTAGTGATGAAGAACTCATACTTGAGGAATTTATTGCAAAAGAAGAAAAAAGAGAAGAAGCAAATCCTATATCTGAAACAAATAGGAAGAACATGGTTGTTCTGTACGACGGAGGAGATCATTCAGATATGGTATTGAAGACAGCTAGTTGGCTAGAGCATTCTGGAAGGTTCAAGGTAATTGTATTATCTATAAAGAAGAAAGAAGAACGAGAACATATAGGCTACAGCAAAATTGATAACGAAGATATAAAGAATAAAAAAGAATTAGAAAAAGAGCAGCATGTGCAGTATTTGGAGCAGATTGGTGTAGAGTTCCACGAAGTTTTTGTATCAGAAAAGAC
>DASQRW010000210.1:0-11979 GCA_035642715.1 Nitrososphaeraceae archaeon
TGCCTATTGATACAAAGATTGAACGTGTCTCTCGTACTGTAGGTAAAGATCAGGTTGTAGATGAGCTCATTATAAGTTTTACACATAACAGAGAAATCAAAATCATGCTTCCTGGGATACCACCAACAGGTAAGCATGTAGTTACCACTTGTTGTGGTCATGAAGTTTAATAGTGATAATAAGATAGCACATGAGCATATCTATTGGGATCAAGCATCGCTCTTGGTTCAGATAGGTCTTCTTGATCCAAAAACTCTACCTGTATATGGTATTGAACAAACAAGAAAGCTATTAGAATTATCATTGCAACAGAAAAGAAACGACGATACCTAACCATCGACAGTTATCAAAATGGGCCGGGTCGGATTCGAACCAACGACCCCCGCCATGTCAAGGCGGTATCTTAACCAGGCTAGACCACCGGCCCTATGTATATGATTTGAAACTTTTCACAATGACCTAAATATATACTCGTCGATAAAGTTAAAACCATCTTTTAGTTGAACTTGGACACAATTCTTTCAAATAATACAAGAGCCTCCAAGTTATCAAACAACTTTCTGGCTAACTTGGGTTATTATTACATCTGCTCTATAAAATGGTTATCGATATTATGGTTCTGACGCTAACGAATAGGGAAAGAAACTGTCGAGGAATACTAATTCGCTCAGAAATTTTTTTATTCATTGCACAAGGGCTAGTAACTAATAAGTTAAGATAGATAGAAGTTTATGGGTAATTATTGATGATACAAGAAGACGTCAAGATAAATTGCATATTCTCATCGACTTTCAGATAATTCAGATATGGAAAAGAGACTAGCTATCAAAGATAAGTTGAAAATATTAATATTATGAAAAATGGCTGTATCCAAACTATTTTAAAGAAAATTTCTGTGATACTATTGTGATATGTCGAATCTCAAGTTTATAATTTGCTCAATAAATTTTGAATTATTATAAAAGTTTCTACGAAGTATTTTATTCCAAGTGTAGACAATATATATAATCGTCTACTAATCGGTTATTTAATACGGCAGGCATAAAGCGTTGAAATTCGGAGCTGATAGAATCAAAATATGAAAAGTGATAAGTTTAATCAGTTTCCATATGCTATGCGTAATCTTAATGCTAAATCATTTAGCCTATATTATAATGATCTTGCACGATGGCTATTCATCACATTAACTTTTACTGGGCTTTTATCTACTGGGTGGTTTGGAATTCCACTCGCTCCTAGATATTTTTTATATAACGAGATTGACATTATCGCGGGTTTATTCAGTTTGTTTAGTGCTCTAGGCACTATTTGGGGGGTAATGGCGTATCGCGAATTTTCTAGATCTTCAGATATAATAAAGGCAACGAGAGACCTTGCACGTAAACTCGATCCCATGATAGGTGATTATGAATATCGTTCTTATAATCCTGAAACGAGAGAATATGAAAATGGATATGTTCCTCTCGGGCCAGTAGATTTTTGGGATAAGGAAACTCAAGTTCCAAACTGGCTAGATAAGGGAAAATACTGGAACATTCTGCTTGGACTTCAAACAGGCAATAAAGAAATTATGTTACAAGTAGTGCGAGATCGCGAACTACCCTTTACCTCAGGTCGACAGAATGTTGCCGTTACTTTCAAAGAATTACTACTTGGGACTGGATCTTTTGGCAAATTACGGAGACGCTACCGATATAGAGTGAAAATCCCCCAATGGTTAGTAATTAACACTGAACGTGTCAGATTTGCTGAGGAGAAACAAAGATTGAATTTAAATGATATAGAATTGAGCTCGCTGATAGCAGACCTTAACAAAAAAGTTGTACTAGCTGCAGCTGAAATTATAGAACGCGAAAAACCTCGAATCCAGTATCCATGGAGAACAACTGCGTTGGGAATTTATCTCAACAAAAGCCTGCCAGTTCGAATTATTTATAGACAAGTTATCAGGCATTTCCCTGGAACAAAAAAACATACGATTGAGGATACAAATGAGAATCTTGCAAATATTAAGGATGATGATTTGGTTGCCGCCATAATCCAAGTTGCATTACAGAAAGGAATATCCGAGCATAGGATGGAAAATATTAAGATTCTTATTCGTTTCCTAAAAAACATGTACACCAAACAGGGTATTGGTGAAGGCTCAAGTGAATATCATAACTTACACCATAGTTTAGAAGTAACCTATATAAGCTTGCAAATGTTACCCAAAGAATTTCATGGCCACAGGTTCAATTCAAAAGATTATGAAATAATTCTTGTAGCAGGCCTTTTACATGATTACGACCCTGACCAAATGTATGCTAATACAGAAAATAATGCAACGCAACAGCCAAAAGGTCCAAAAGTACAAAGAACTATCGATGAGATATATAAAACAAGAATTCATGATGCATATTTTACAATGAGTGAAGTAGAATTTGAAAATTATTTCCGTGAATATAAATCTGCGTTATTACCACCTGTAGAATATGCTACCACCCATCCTGAATATGTCAAGGTTGAATGGAAGCCTAGTGAAAGCAGAATTGTAGAGGCATTAATCTGGCGCACTGATTTCCCATATTTTAAACAAAAAATAGCTCAGGAAATGTTTGAGCAACTGATCAGCCATCTTGATAATAATGGATATGATTCCATTAAAATAAAACTACTTGCAGAGATTCTATGGCTAGCTGATCTTGCGGTAACTTATATGGGTTCTGATCCTATTAGAGCATGGGATAGAGTTACAAACCTTTATGATGAATTATATCTTCCAAAATTCGAAGCAGTTTCTAGAACTGATGCATTCTTTTCGGATTTTGTCGAGATCGAACTCTTTAAGGAATTAATTCGCATGCGACACTTTCCCGATATCTTTAGACAAAGATGGAATTTAGTATATCAATTCTTCCACGAAGGCAATCCTTCCACACAAGTGAATAGAACAATTACCAAGGCGAGAAGTTTGTATCTTAGGATTAATCTCGAATTGGAAATGCGAAGGGGCGAGATGCTACAGAACATTGCAATAAATAATTGGGCAGAGTATTTTATCGGCATTGGAAAAGATCAGAGTGAAGTATTGCGAGCAAAGTCTAAGTTTACTGAGCTGGATCCTCCAAATGCTTCAGCCTTCTGGGGTGATACACATAAGTTAGTACCAAATATTATGGCTAAGTCAATTGATAATTTCCTTATGGTGCTAACTCAGAATTTTAGGCCACTTAACTCCATGGAAGAAAAATTATCATTCAGATCTTTGCTTGCAAATATGGTCTCGAAATTAACGTCAAATGGAACACTGCAGATACTAACTGATTTGGAAAAAGATAGTACGAAATTCAAGGAATTAATAGCGATCATAGTTGATACAGGTTTTCAATTAGATGTCAATTATACAGGAAAGACATACTTTCCAAAGGATTGGAAGGATCCTGATTTTATTAATGGAAAAACAGCCAAAATACTGGTCTTTCATTCTGAAAAGTAATCATAATTTTAAGTATAATTATACACTCACAAAGAAACCAACTTCCTCATATCCATACTTTTTACCTTCAATTCCTATTATAGAATAGTAAGTGTCATGCATTTCGAGTCTGCTTGAGGGCATTTCTGCATATTGCTCTAAACATGCTCTCTACACATACCATAATCCCAAGCTAAAGCAAATTTCATAGAATTTGTTGGAGAGATAGGTTAAAAATGTTAGTTATGAAGATAAGGTCATCATTAATAAAAATGAAATATTATATGTCTCTTTAGAATCAATATTTAAATTTGGCTCTCTCGAGTTCAAAATGTTAGGGCTCGTAGCGCAGACTATTTAAATAACAATACAAATAGGCGTAAAATGGATAGCGCAGACGCCTCCTAAGCGTCAGGTCGAGGGTTCAAATCCCTCCGAGCCCGCTACGATATCAGTGCTTTTTAGTGGGCCTGTGAAATAAAAGGAGAAAAGAAAGAACGTGTTAGAGAACAAAGAAAGAGAAGGATCGTCATCAGCATCTTCCACAGTAACAATAGAAAGAGCAGGACTAGACCCATGGACACTGTATCTGTATGCCATGAAATCTCCAGCAACAAAAGAAAAGTATTTGATGAGATTAGGGAAGTTTTTAGACTTTCCTAATCTTCAGGAGGGAGGGACAGTCGAAGATAAATCAAGAGCCTTTGCCGAGAAAGGAAGAAATGATAATGTATGAGCGTTCAATAGCACCCTCAAGTTTATACAATTACTCAAAGAGCGCGTTGATCGTTGAAGCTGTAGTAATAGACGTTCGCCTGCAAGCAACCAGCATTGTCAAGTTGCCAATTGTCATTGGCTATAAAAATCGTATCATCATCGGTCTCAAATTTATAAGTACGTTCTGCCATCTTTGCCATATTATAAGCCAGATTGTAAGCTTCACGGTACAGGCGATTAAGAGAAGTAGATAGATAATCATATAGACCTAGCTTTATAAACTTGTTCTTGTAAAACTCGTCTAGTTCTTGCGCTTGCTGGATGTTTGTTACATGAAGAGTTTTTTTCTTTATCACTAATTGATTCATGTATATCAGTTGCTAGAGCATAATCTACCGTTTTGACGTTCTGTAACAGCTTCCTAGTACGAAGAGTCCTGATGATATTTCCCCACAATGCGGGGCATACGGATTTTTGTATGATGATCAAACTGCGTTACCACACGACAAGCTTAAAAGGATAACAAGTTAGAAGATCTTAGTGATCTCTTATACGGACATCCCTAGTCCGATAAAACCCATCTTAATTATTGGAGCACCTGGTTCTGGCACTACTTTACTTTACCAAACGCTCTGTTCTCATCGAGATCTTGCGTACATCACTCCCAATATGCTCCGTGCAGGAATACTCCGGCATGGCAGATTTCTAGGTGACCGAAGAAAAGCTTTGTTCATATTACAAAATCTAATTCATCGTGACCACACCTCTAATCTTCCACAAGGGGATGCCCTCTGGATAAAGTATTTTGGAGATTATAAATACATGACAGAGAAGGACTATTCTGAAGAAATGGCTGGCTATTTTAGAAAAAAGGTACTGCAAGTGCAGAATCTTTGGGGTCGTCCACGGCTTGTGGACAAGACCCTACTAAACTGTTTTCGAGTTAGGTTGCTCAATTCAATATTTCCTGGTGTGAAATTCATACACATAATACGTGATGGCAGAGCAGTAGCATTTTCAATATTAAATAAGATAGAAATCGCCGGCGACTCCAATCCTCTGTTCCATGTTGGCTTTAAAGATATTCTTGGTGACAAGTATCAATCACAACGTTCTGAACTTTATAATTATGGTCTGGTTTGGGCAGAATTTGTCAGAAAAGGCAGAGAAGCAAGCGCATTTGCGCAAGGCAGGTATTATGAGGTGTGTTATGAAAACCTTATCACAGAGCCACATAAGGAGCTTAGAAAAATTGTAGATTTTTGTGAACTAAATTGGTATAGTGAATTTGAAGAAAAGATTCCACTTACCCAAAACATGAATGCGAAATGGAAGGAGAAAGCAAGCAAGGAACAACGTACAGACCTGGAAGAATCTACATTTGACCTAAGGCGAACTTTGAGTATGGCAGAGTAGCCTTTTTCTGGCTTGCATTTTTATCTATCTAAAGGTGCAGGAAAGAGAACTATAACTGCTCAAATCTCACTGGCTCATTTTTTTCTTTGCTTACTCTGTAGCCCTCTGTACCATCAAGTGAAGTTTTAAGAAAGCTAGCCAAGGCAGCAAGACAAGTATATGCCATAGGCGTGGTTGCTTTGAACTATCTAGTTATTTATACTAAAAATGATGTATTGTTCTATTGCAATAAATCCTATAATTTAACCTATAGCCTACTGAAGACACTGAACTAGCTAAGCATATGGAGGATAAACTAGAAAGGATCTGTCAGTCTAGATCATCTGGCTGGGGACTCTCGAATTAAATGCTTTTATGACAGAGATCCAAGAAATAGGAATTAAATGGCTAGAGGATTTGTAATCTGGCTTACTGGTCTCTCTGGATCGGGAAAAACGACTATTGCTAGAACTCTTGAAGATGCGCTTAAAAGTATGAATCGTTGTGTAGTAGTTTTAGATGGTGACGAAATTAGGAGATATCTTAGTCCTGATCTTGGATTTTCTAAAAGGGATCGAGAGCTAAATGTTGAGCGGGTAGCCTACCTAAGTCATATACTTTCCAGAAGTGGAATTATTACAATTGTGGCACTTATTTCACCCTTTAGAACATCCCGAGATTATGCTAGAAAGCTTATTGGAGACTTTGTCGAGCTATGGGTTAAGTGCTCATTGGAGACCTGCAAAAAGAGAGACCCAAAGGGGTTATATGCGAAAGTCATGACAGGAGAGATCACCAATTTTACAGGAATCGATCAAAATTACGAAATTCCATTTAATCCCGATGTAATCTTAGATACTGATAAAGAAACATCACCACTTCAATGTTCTCAAAGGATCCTGCAAAAGCTCAAAGATCTAGGATATCTGGAATAATGGGAGGCTCCTACACTGATTGTGGCTCTACTACTCTTCTTACACATGAGCCTCTCATAACTTCACAACTACCTTCCCCTCGTATTGAGCAGATTACTGGATTCTTGAAGCAGAATTAGATATCAAGTGGGGCCGTGACATTCATGCCAAGGCATATTTTGGAAATCCTAATCTTTCTCAATTAAGGAGAGGTAAAACTTTTGGACTTCTATTATGGATGAATGATCATCCTACTATAGTTAATCTTATTGCTTATGGAACGACTTTTACAGTAGTCTTGATTATCTTCATTATACAAATTTTTAACTTATGCCATAACGATGACATATGGAAGTGCTTACTAAATCAAATGTTGGGAAGACTGATTCGGATGTAAATAAAATATTTATGCAAATTGCTGTGTAAAGAAAATATATTTTAATTTCTAATATGAGATCGGGGTGGCAAATTAGAGTCAAATCTGTCCCTCATATCCGCCAAACCCGTGCCAATATTGTCCCTTTATTATCGTCCACCTTCTAATAATATGTGTAGTTAGATTTAGTATTTACAATGGAAAAGGGAATACCACAAGAGCGCAGTATAACTATTTACGTACGCATTAGATCCTTCTAAAACCAGAAGACAATACCAAGAGATTAATGAAGGTGACAGACTAGATTCAGGATTTGCATTTAATAGTAATGGAGAAATTATTATAAGTTTGGAAGGAAGGAGAATAAAGTGCTTTATGATAAGACAAGCTATTACTGAAAGCTTTCAGTTCTGGGCATTAAAATTATGTCAAATTTGATTCACAACCCTCCGAGCCCACTAACTATACGGGTTCATATGCTAGTTAGAAGATATAGAATATCGTATCTTATACAAGGAGTCAAATGTTAATGCCAGTAAAACTAACTATGACAGTCAAAAAAATTGCGTCTATCACAAACTCCATAAACTCTACTTTTTTAATGAATTTTATCAATATATGAAGTCCAATGGCGCTTCAGAAAGTCATCAGAATAACAACCTAAAAGTACTAATTTCCTTTGCACATTTTTTAGAATCTGTCACATTCTTCGATATTAACCAAAATGATATAATAACAAATTTTCTTGATACAAAGATTAAGAGCTTAGAGGAAGATCCCGATAAGAAATGTATAGTCGAAAAAACTTGAAACACAAGTAATCAAAAGTTTTGCATCTGTAGTAGGAAATATTAAAGACTAGAGATATGTTAACCAAATGGCACAAATATTATACAACTCGGGCACTGAACTGGATCTTTTGCTATTCTCTCTCCTTTAGCTCAATATCGCAATCGTATTGACCAAGTAGGTTCTGGCTCATGAGAGTATGTCTATCTCTCTCTCCTAATGAAGACAGCAGAACCTACCTGCGATTTGGGTGGTGATATTTATCCCACTCCGAGAAGTGTCCGGTATTGATGGTTCCTAGTATTTCTGCATTCTTATCAAGTCGGCACTTTGACTACTCTCTCAAGGTAGAAGCGCTGGATATTACTAGCAATCTCATCAAGGCAATCCTCCAAAGCAAAGTGCCCTGAATCGAGCCTATGCATCTCTGCGTCGGGTAGATCCTTTAGGTAAGCTTCGCCGCCTTCCTGGGTAAAGAATATGTCATTCTGTCCCCAGAAAATCAACGACTTTGGCTGACGGTCATGTAAGAATTTTTGCCATTTAGGGTACAGTGCTACGTTAGTGCGGTAGTCATAGAACAAATCCATTTGTACGCGTCGTGCATTTGATCGTTCCATGAACCTAAAGTCCATGTTCCAATTGTCCGGACTGATGGCTTCAGGATTTTTGTGGCCATACAGATAGACTTGCCTGATCGTGTCAAGTTGTAAAAACCCGTATAGAGGGGCCTCCGTTTCAGAAGTGCGGTTCTTCCAAAGTGCGTTACGTAGGCCATCCCATGCACTGGTAAAGCCAATTTCATAGGCGTTTGTGTTCTGTATTACTAGCCATTCGAGCCATTCGGGGTGCCGAGTTATTATTCGGAAGCCAACTGGCCCGCCATAGTCCTGCATGTAAAGTCCAAAGTATGTAAAGCCTATGACCTTTAGGAAATCTTCCATTATCTCAGAGAGTCGATCGAAGGTATAGTTGAACTCATTCGGGCTTGGCAAATCAGAGTTTCCAAAACCAGGGTAGTCAGGTGCGACGACATGGAAATGGTCGGCTAGGACAGAAATAAGGTTACGGTACTGGTGAGAAGAAGCAGGAAAGCCATGAAGCAATACCAGCTTCGGATTGGTCGGGTCCCCAGTTTCCCTGTAGAAAATAGACAGTTCGTCAACTGTTACCTTCTTGTGGAACGTCTCTGTATTGTGCATTTTTTGATTTGAAACCTGTTTATTCATGACAAACGAAAATCTGTATTTTTATTTATCCTTTAGGGCTTACCGATACCTTACTGTAAGTCAGTTGATGCAATAGCTGCAGAACGTTTGATTATGAGGTCATGATACTCTGAAAAACGATCTTCAAGGTTTTCTGGGACTGATTTATACAGACATAGTAAAGTGATAGGTTGTTCAAATTCTCCTATTGCAATATTGAATACATTTTCGATCTTTACAGCGTCTTCATATCTACCCTGTTCTATTAATTTGGCCGGCAGAGTAGCAAGAATATTCAACCCTTTTTTTGATCTCTCTTTTGCTAACTGTTCGATGCTACGTAGTCTTTTAACAACAGGTTCGACTGAAAAGTTGTCATTATGAAAACTTTCATCGGCAGGAATTATCATTATATCCTGCAAGTTAAATAAGTAATTTATATTTGGGAATTTATCAAGCGATTGTAAGAATTTCTGCTCTTCTTTTCTATAAATAATCAATACGTTAATCTCATTATAATCAATCCCACGTTTTACGAAGGCAGTAATAATTTCTTTAAATTGGGATTCATTGTTAAAAGTAAGAACTATGTGGTCATGATCCTTTATTTCAAGAACAAAATCTTCCATGGACTCCATTTTATTGTAAAATGCCTCTTGCTCATCAAGAAATTCATTAATAACATGTCTCAATAGCTCGGATTTGTTAGCCATGCCCATACTTTTAGCTCTCGGTGTTTGCAAGAATTGATCAAGTCTTTTAATCAATAGCTTTGGAAGATGGACATAATACCAATCCCTGCGTCCCATGGTATTCTGATTAAGTGATAGACATGTATTTTAGTATTGTATTAGGACAGACATCAATTATTTCCAAATTGCTCCCAAATAAAGAAAGATGGGAAGGAGTTCAGTGTCCTTTTATTTTCATCTAATAGTTACAATCTATTATAAACAATGCATTCGATCTTGTATAACAATGAGAGTACTTTCAGTAAATGTTGGGCTTCCAAGACAAGTAGTCTTTAATGGGCAAATTGTAACTACTTCTATCTTCAAGGATCCAGTCAAAGGTCCAATCATGCTACGAAAGCTTAACCTTGATGGTGACAGACAGGCAGATTTAACTGTCCACGGAGGGTTAGACAAGGCAGTATATTCCTATCCAGCAGAACACTATGAATACTGGCGTAAACAATTTTCTAACATAGATCTTATGTGGGGAATGTTTGGAGAGAATTTTACTACTGAAGGTTTAATGGAAGATGCTGTTAATATTGGTGATCAGTTTCAAATAGGATCTGCTAAGCTTATAGCAACACAACCTAGAATGCCATGTTATAAACTTGGTGTTAGGTTTGGACGTATGGATGTCATTAGAAGATTCATGGCAAGTGGTCGTCCAGGTATTTATTTTAAGGTATTGAAAGAGGGAGAAGTCGAAGCAAGTGATAAGATAAAGATTATAAGAAAAGATGAAAATAATGTCACGGTAAAAGACATTGTCCGTCTATATGTTAGAGATGACGAAGATATTGAAACTATGAGACGAGCAACAAAAATAGAATCTCTGCCAGAAGGATGGAGATATGAATTCGAGCAAAAGATTGAGCAATCGGAAAGAAAATGAAAAATCATATAACAACAGTAATCACGTTTATTATATGAGAGGATCTTCATCAAGCAAGAAGATAACGGAAGACTGTATCATAGTAGATAGTTCAGCAGAGGTTTGATATATGCAGCCATATATTAGGAAGAAGAAGAAGCACCAATTGACAAACATCTTTCTACAACTAATTCTTTCTTGTAAATATGTATGCCATACAGAAGGACTATTAAAGATGAAGAAAGATTTAAGAATCACATATCATGAAGTAGTGATATTCAAATGTTTATTTTAGTATGTCGTGAAACTGGCTTGGACTGTGATTATATCATAAAGGGCGAGACAAAAGAAGAATTCTTAAAAAATGGGGCAGAACACGCCATACACCGACATGGAATGAATGCTGAGGACATATACTCTGACAAAATTCCTGTTAATTTCTTATGTCATTCTTTTAGCAAGGTAAACAGATAGATTATGGGATACTAACCAAAATAGAATAATCTGATAGGTCAAAGAAGAAATTAGTCAGAATCACTAGAAAAGAAAGCAATGCAGAGCGCCCACACGTCACAGACACAGTCATCGTTGACCCGTTGATAATTGCTCTGGTGTTCTTGGCTTTCCGTCTTTGAAGACGGTTCTAGGCATATACATCATTGAAAAGGAAGCTGCGCTGAGTAATACTGGTTCGAATCCTTTACCTATATCTGTCAAACTATATTCTACCCTGACTGGATATTCTGATACGATTCTTCTCCTAATGATTCCAAGCCGTTCGAGTTCACGCAGACGCTCTGTAAGAACTTTGGGTGAAATGCCTTCTATATTTTCCATGAAACGATTAAACTGTGTATTACCTCTGAGAATTTCTCTTATGATGAGGACTGTCCATCTTTTTCCAATAATTCTAAAAGTCGTTTCTATTGGGCATGACCTGAGCTCTGACATGTTATAGACTGATTCTATGATAGAGCAGTTTCTGTCTGTCATTTCTTCCTTCCTTCACTCTCTCTGTGTCTGGTAACTAACTATGGATCTGGTTACGTGAGACTTATAAACTATACTTTTAATACGTAATATGAAAATGAAACCTTTATGTGAAGGTTCAAAACAAACACAATACAACAACAACAAGACAACCTCACTTTTAGTGGCCGTTCATACCTGGAGAATACTAGGTATAGCCTTCTTATGGGGAGTATCTCAGGGAATCTTACATCCAGCCTTTGGAATACCTGCCGGAGTCGGAGATATTTTGATTGGAGTGACAGCAATACCCTTCGCGTACTTCCTGAGGAAAAGATTTAGTTGGTCTAAGTATGCTCTCGTAGTTTGGAATGTCCTAGGTATTGCGGATTTAGTCATGGCAGTCAGCCTTGGTTTGATTACTTCTCCTGGATTTGGCATATCAACAATGACAACATTCCCGTGGGTTCTAGTACCTACCGTCGGGGTACCTCTTGCACTGATGCTGCATGGAATTACTCTTTACCGTCTAAGAAACATAGAATC
>DASQRW010000211.1:0-19835 GCA_035642715.1 Nitrososphaeraceae archaeon
GAACAATATGTAAGGATTGTGATAAGGGAAGGCATAATGAGTGTAGTAGCTCTAATTGTTATTGTGCGAAAAATGGTCACAGAATGTTATAAGGTCGAACCTATGTTAAACTATATCTTTTGCCAAAAACTATAACCTTAACCAACTTTCATAGTGTGTTAACTTTGATGTTAAATTCAGCAAAGGTTTATTCGTATTATCATATATTGAAAATTATAAATCCTAACAGAAGACTACGAAATTAGGGTTCGAATCCGACCCGCCCATTGAATCCTCAGTTAAGTGCCAGTTACCTTAAAATATCATCTCATCTATCATCAAGTAGAAATACCGGCTCTGGATTGATTCCGAGATATTACCAAGGTTGTTTACAAAATTTGCTACAAAAACAGACAAAGGGACAGGTTTAGATCTATTTATATCTAAAAGTATCATAGAAGCTCATGGTGGTAGAATATGGGCTGAGAATAACTCAGATGGAAAAGGTGCCACATTTGCATTCAGCCTACCAATCAATTAATGAATAACAAGAAATTCTCCAACATTTGTAAAATGACGTTATATACATTCTGAGATATTTATTTCTGTGTCCTCAGTCTTTGTATTGTGGGCATGCATTTCTATAAATAAAATTAATCATGAGTGGTAAAATAGAGTCAAATCTGTTGCATATTCCACTGGGCCCCGTTAAGATTTTTAAGAGTTACGATAATCTATGTGGGAAGTGATGCGGACTGTTCACTTATATAATCCAATTTAGTCTATGACATCTACTAAATCATATCACTGGGTCCTTCCACACGTTTTTCCACGCAATAGTTGGTATTATTAGAAATTTCACACACTTTTTCCACACATTCTGCGGGAATTCCGCACGCATTCCCCCACTTATTCCGCATCCGTATGGAATACGAAAAAGCCTTGGTATCATCCTACTATCATAATAATGATAGATTAGAAAGATATTATGAATAACAGCCTAAAGCTTTGAATTAGTTTGCCTTATTAAGATATTATTATTATAACTGTAACAAATGTGAGTTGCAAATAGAGTCAATATGTCTTACATTCCACCTGACCTATGACAATGTTATTCCTGTGTCTTCTTGGTTTATTGTTGTAATAGATTTAATAAATTTGCTGACAAGTGGATGAACCCTACTATCAGCAAAACTCAAATCCCTTAGGAGTGAGTCTAAACTATATCTAAACTATATTATCGTGCCCATTCAATGGTTTATGTATATTGTAAAATCTAATGTAGATAGTGAAACTTCAGTTATATCATAAGAACAAGAACAGTTCCGATTCTATTCGTTG
The DNA here is from genome assembly GCA_035642715.1 of Nitrososphaeraceae archaeon. Classification (GTDB taxonomy): domain Archaea; phylum Thermoproteota; class Nitrososphaeria; order Nitrososphaerales; family Nitrososphaeraceae; genus JAJNBK01. Next base: position 1,321 of record DASQRW010000211.1, read on the forward strand.
AACATTATAATCACATCAGTAACCTGTAAACTCTTCGACTTTGATTCTTTCTTTTGGGATTTCTAAATCGTCTTGGAGCAAAGCTTGCATAGCTTTTAGCATGCTAGGAGGTCCACAAATATAGAATATTGAATTATTCAGTTCGTTAGTATCTAGGTACTTCAAGATCATTGCTTTGTCTATTCTCCCATATTCTCCTCTCCAATCATTATTTGCAGTAGACGACGATGATGATTGTTTATGTCGATCTTCTTCATCATCACTAATGGTATAGATAATCTTCAGATTTTTATTTATCTTCGTCCAATCATCAAATTCTTTTTTGAATAAGATGTTGTTACGATTCCTATTGGAATCAAACATTACTATTTTTACTGGCAGCTGCTTGTCTGTAGCATACTTTATCATAGTTCTAAATGGAGTAACACCTATGCCACCAGAAAGAAATACAGCAGGCTTTGAATAATCTTGATGTAATACAAATTGTCCTTCAGGACCTCTTACCTTAACCTTTGCGCCTTCCTCTAAAGTTGAAAGTCTCTTTTTGTATGGTGTATCTCTGATTCTAGTGCTGAACATTATAAAATTCTCAGTTGGAGAAGATGAAATAGTAAAATGTCTGATTGGGCCTTTGGGGTCGTTATAGACTCCTCCTATATCAAAAAAGGCAAATTGTCCTGCAATATAATCTAATAATGGTGGTTGTTTGTCTTCTTCTCGTCCTTGATGATCATTTTGTTTACTAAACTTAAATGATGTTACATCGGTACCTTCAACTTTATCTTTTTCTAATAGTGTTAGCTCAAACTGTGAGGAAGATTTACTTTTACTTTCTCCCCTCTTCTTAATTAATATCTTGTTACCATCTACCTTTACTTCATAGGCTGGTTCTGGTTCATTTGCAGGCGGATTTGTCACCTCTCCTGTCCTCACATCAAATTTGGAGCCATGCCAGGGACATTCAACTTCGTAGCCTTCAAGCATGCCATCAGCTAGAGGACCACCTTCATGCGTGCAAATACTCCCAATCGCGTAGTATTTTCCCTCAACATTAGCAACACAGATATTTTTGCCATCAACTTCAACTTCTTTCATCTGTGAAGGTTGGATATCCTTTGTATCAGCAACCTTAACAAAATCCTCACTCAATACAAAGACCATTCTAATTTTAGAATCCAAACTCTATATGTTTTTCCATTTGAATATTATATATATATTATAAATAATATATATTTCTAGAACTATAAAACAAAATTCTTCTTGAATTTGAGCTAATCAATGTATTCTTCATTTGATGGTGTATAAATAAGGTATCCTCTAAATGGAATATAATCCTTGGAGTTATCTCCACCACCGATGGTTGACTATCCTATTGTAATGATAAAAAAGAAACTTTAAGGACTTGTTATTCTTATTAGCAATTATCGCGCAGATATATATATATAGATAGATCTGAAGATGATTCCTTCTATTATGCTATTGACCTTGGAGTCTAATGCAAAGCTGAATAATGGAGTCGAGATTCCATACCTTGGCTTGGGAGTTTACCAATCACCACCAGGAGAAATTACTCTGCGTGCAGTCAGATATGCATTGAAGATAGGCTACAGACAAATCGATACCGCTGAGCTGTATGGCAACGAGAAGGATGTGGGTAGAGCACTAAGGGAAAGTGGAATCAAAAGGGAGGATGTCTTCATTACCACAAAGGTCTGGAACAGCCATCAAGGATATGATTCTACGTTGTACTCTTGCGAAGGAAGCTTAGGACGCCTAGGCTTGTCCTACGTAGATCTCTACTTAATTCACTGGCCGGTCCAAGGACTTGGTGATGAGACATGGAGAGCTATGATAAAGTTATGGCGTCAGGGTAAAGCCCGTGCAATAGGTGTGAGTAATTACTCAATCAGAGAACTAAACGAGCTTATAGATAAGTCAGATATTGTACCTGCAGTAAACCAGGTGGAATTTCATCCCTTCCTATACCAAGAAGAGCTGTTACGGTTCTGTAAGAATAACAAGATTCAGCTTGAGGCTTATAGTCCATTGACCAGAGGAAAGAGACTCAACCATCCAAATATCTTAGAGCTAGCAAAGAAATATAATAAAACACCAGCGCAGGTCTTGATACGTTGGAGCTTACAGCATAATGTGATCGTGATTCCAAAATCGATACATGAGGCTCGGATTAAGGAGAACAGCCAAGTTTTTGACTTCCAACTTGAACCTAAAGATATGAAACTTCTTGACTCTTTGAACGAGAATTTGTACACGGTGTTCTTAGATTAATATGATAATGTAAGAAAGGAAAAAAATCTGTATAAGAAAAAAGTCAGGACTCTTCTACATGAAGGGACCTAATCTCACTGGACCCACTATTTACATGGGTCCATATACTGTAGTCGTTATTATTATTATTATGCTGTAATAACTCCTTGGAGGAAATTAATATCAATATGCCATCAAAGCTAACAACTACAATTAACAAGATTCAATATGTACCTAACTAGACTAACTCAGTTATAATTAATGAATTTTATCAATATATGAAGGATATCTAATCATGATCCTGAAAAAAGATGGATTACTATTTGGAATCACTATCTTAATAGAATAAGACTCTTTTTTAGGTAGACTTATAATTACAGAAGCAAAGAATTACATCGTAGTGAAATTACTCTACCAGAATGGGAGACTCCTGAATTTGTTAAGGTAAAATCAAATAAGAATAAGCGTCAAAGTCCATTTAGAAACAGAAATTTGGGATTATGACGAAATTATCTTTATCATTAAATATGAATCCTATCACACAATGTGCGCAGCAATAATACTGTCAGAGTTATCGATTTCAGTAACAACCACACTATTTGCAACCTTCCTTTATTTCATTTATGAAGAATAACGTACTGAAGAGCTTTTGAAACAATAAATGCGTCTGAACTGTTTGTTTATTGTTTTAGCTTCTCAACTTTACAGAAAAAGAGTATCTACTACTTTGCAATGCTCTTAACTTACACTACCTAATTTCTATGATATATTGTGAATAAAAAAAGCAATTGTCAACTGAAAGTCCATAAGCATTTGCAGAGTTTCTATACCTTGGCAACACACCTAATCTCGATCATGAGCTCAGGAAAGGCAAGACGCTGAATTTGTACGATGGTGCTTGCAACAACAGGGGTGCCGGAAAAGATATCCTGCCTGCATTTGACTGCGGCAGCGAAGGCCGTATTCATGTCCGTCACAAAGAGTATCTCGTCGACTATGTTTTCCATCGCTGCGCCATACTGTGCGAGCACTTTCTGGATATTGGCGTATGCCTGGCGCATCTGAGCCTCCATATCTCCGAGACCCACAATGTTGCCTCTGTCGTCATGGCTCACTTGCCCTGATAGATAGATGGTGTCCCCAACTTTCACTGACTGGGCGTAACCGTACTCTTTCTCCCAAGGCATACCAAGACTCTTTGTCTCCTTGTTGATTGTCAAAATATGCTGCCCTTGTGTTAATTGCGAAACTTCCTAACGCATAAGCTAAGCAGCACGAACAGCGCGTCGGAGTTGAGCGCCATGCTAGAGATATCGAGTCTAAGTTCTGGGTCTAAATGCGAGCACATGTGATGTTTTATGCAGTTAATAATAATAAAGCTATCTCAAAAAACAAAAGGTTGTAAAGTGTATATCCTGTAGCATGCCATGATGAAGAAAGAAAGAAGATACAGCAAACCGAGTTTTTTGATATAATATATATTATGTGAATTATCTTTTGAAAGTATTGAATATTTAAATCACAAGTAATTTCTGAAATAGCATATGGATACTAAACCATCATCATCAAGTGTATATCCTAGGATAATAAATCACATTGCATTTATCGTATCTGATCTGGATCAAGCTATGGAATGGTATAAGGAAGTAATAGGATTCACAGTAGTTAAGGAACCAGTAGAATTTGTAGCTGATGACTCTCTACGGGGTATGGCAGCCAAGGATATGCATGGTCCAGGTTTTAAGAAAATGCGAACAGTTTTGTTGAGTTCAGCTAATCAAGTAGGCTTTGAAATTTTTGAATATGTTGATCCAAAGGCAGAAAGACGTATGGATAACTTTGAATATTGGAAATCAGGGTTTTTTCACATTTGCATAATTGACACTAATATTGAAGGGTTGTGTAAAAAAATTTCTGAAACAGGTGGAAAACAACGCAGTAAAATTTGGGAAATTGTTCCAGACAAAGGCTATAAAATGGCTCTCTGTGAAGATCCATTCGGCAACATTATTCAAATTATTACGCACGAAGATATGGCAAGATGATAAACCTATTAGCAAAAAAGTTATTGGTAACTTACCTTATTTTAAGAGAATTCTAGAATAGTGAGTAGCAGCTAAAGTAAAAATCTAAAACTAATTATTGTTGCAATAATATCAAAGAAGTGACGTTCAATAGTTTACAAAGACTGGTTCAATCACAATACAAATAGGAACAAATTAAACAGATGAAAAGACAAAGGTTCAGACATTATCATTGGCAAAAGAGTGCGTCATAAACAAACTGGATTTGCTAATTAATGCCACTATAGTAGATATGATGCTATTAGGTTTGTATCAGATAAGTCTAATACAATATGCTCAGACAAAGAAGATATTCAAAGTTTATCATAGTAGTAATTGGCTATTTTGTTGAGTATTGAAAGAACAACAAAAAGAGCTTTCTAAAATAAAAATTGTTGCCTATTTTGGTATTAAATTTTTAGAATATTGTATCAATATTGTATCTGAAAGATTTCCAAGAGTTATCATAACATTATCTTATTTACTTTGAGTCTCTCTTTTAAAACGCTCTACTTCTTTTTGTACAAAATCTAGATGGAGTCTAATTTCTTCGTTAGAGAGTTCTAGTGCCCTTGTTCTTCTTTGAACTTCTCTCCCTAAAAGACTACTCCATTTACTTAGAAATACAATTAAAAGTACAATTGCAACGGTAGCACCTGCAAGCAATGAAAATGTCTCTATTCTCTGTGAAAAAAGAATATCATTTAGCTTTGAATATATTTGTGTAGTTGGTTGAACGAACTGTACATAATATATAGGCTCGCCATTTACGAGAATTGGATATTGTGTAGTTATTCTTTCTCCTCTTCCGTAATCATAAACAGCATAACCAGAATTTCCAGCTAATAGACTACGTGTAAGATTGTTCAATCTGGGATTATAATTAATAAACTTTTGAGTATAATCACCAAAAAAGTCCTTTCCAACTAATGTTTTACTTGCACCATTGGCTAACATTATTCCATTTGTATCAAATACTACCAAAAATCGAGAATTAATATCATAAATATTTCCATAATGTGCAAAAAATCCCTCAGTAGGTATTACTGATCCTACTACTCCCATATATTGTCCTGTCTCTACATTTATTATCGGATAACTTATACCAATTCTATAATTACCATCCAATCCCATAAATATAGTGGAAAAGACTGGTCCCCCGGTCTTTTTTGCTTGAATTACATATTCTCTCTGCGATACATTGCTACCTGCAAAAGTTTTTGCACCTTTTGTACTCATGTCTATTGTTATTATGTTGTTTTTATTTACAACAAAAAGATGATCTACTATATTATCAATTTTTAAAAAGTTGGTTTGCATTAACGTTTTTGTTTTATTGCTAGTTAAATCTCCTTGCTGCAAATATATTGAGTTTGATAAAGTCTCAAGCCTAGCTTCTACGAGAGCTAGGTCTGAGCCAATATGCTGGGAAAGACTTCTTGTTGCCTCAATCTGACGATCTCTATCTTGTTCAAATAAATTATTTTTTATATTACTTTCTGTAATACCTTGAAAGTAAAAAAATAAACCATAAGAAATTGATATGATCAATACGATACTAATAATGGCAATTACTTTAGCTCTTCCATAGAATATGCTTTTAAATTTATGACTACTATTTTTTTTGTGCAATGAAAATATTATTATTATTATAAATTTGTTATGATTAATACCTTTCTGTAAAGGTTTTTTTAATAATAAAGTGTGTTTTTACTAGTTAATCGCCTGTCAGCGTTGTACTCTTGAAGGCAGTGAAGGCACCACTATAGAAGATAGGATTCTTCATCAACTATACTGTCAATCATTCCTAATATAGTTGAGCTCATTAATCCTGGAGCCTTAAATCTTAATGTAGAGAGAGAATAACAATCCATTTTCTTTTATTCCAAGCATATATGAATCTCTGACTATGATTCTTCTGTCTGTTGCATAGATGATATTTAGTGTAAAATGAGAACCACCTGGTTTTATTCTTGATTGTCTTGCAACAGAAATACTTTTTTATATGAATTTAACGTTTTAGTTATTCTACTAACTTCTTCTAAATCATCTCCATCGTATGTAAGAGAATTTTTTATTAATCCGGGTGGAGGGGCTAGCGCACAACTGGGGACTTCAATCAATCATAATGACAGGAGAACATTTACGCCAACATATTCAATGAACACACAATGAAAAACAGCATTAATGTCAGTTACATTAAACGCAATAACATATCAATTCTTTCAACAATTAAAATTCTGTAATCATATACCAGTAATCCTACCACTAACTCTAATATATTTGAAAGATCATTTACATCATGATTATAATATGAATTCTAAAAGATTGACAACAACGATTATTATTTCTGGCGCCGTAATATTGGCAACTGTAATGGCAATGAGTGGAGCATCAATTTTTACAACTATGCAACATAACGCAAGTGCTCAGCCAAACAATGCTGGTTCTACTAATATGATGACTGATACCATGATGAAACCAGGAAATATGACGATGACTATGGGCGGCGAAAATGTCACTAGTTCAATTAACTTGATGAATATAATATCTAATGCTCTTGGATCACAAATAAAAGTAAGCCTAAGTAACGCCACAACAACTGCAGAGAATTCAGTTGGTAATAATTCACATGCTGTAGCAGCACACATCGGAGATGTGAATGGATATTTAGTATACACTATCTTTGTACTAGATCCTAACATGAACTTTAATATAGCCATAGTAGATCCAGGAAATGGTCAAGTCCTGTCAAGTAAGCAGATGTCAATGGAGGAGCATTTAATGATGCATAAGGGAATGATGGGTCCTGGAATGATGGGTCCTGGAATGATGGGTCCTCCTGGAATGTTAGGATAGTACAAGACAATAATGAATTAAAAGAATAGAATAAATCAAAAAGAAATCTCTTCTCATATTTTTCTTAAAAAATAGTCAAGAAACTTCTTGTCTATAATATATGTCTTTGATGCAATTGTAACACCCAGAAAATAAGCCTGTAAATACCTAATTGTTTTAAATTGTTTTTATTCACTTTATGTCTGACAGTTTATCAATTAATTTACTAATCATTTTCTGCTGCTGAAATATCAAAACTATAAACAGTGATTCAGTAGTAGAGTTGTATTCCCCCTTGGCCTTGAACGCTTTACTATATTCTTCTTCTTTTTGACATTCATTTAACATCTTGTTGAAAAGAATACTATCTTCTTCTCTTAGGCTATATTCAAAACTATTCCAAGATTCTATTTCTTTGGCAAGTACGTTATTTTCTTGTTCTTCTTCCTTTGTTATTGTGTATTGCTCCTATTGCTAAATGATTGATATGTTGAATTTAAGAACTAAAATACCACTCTGGGACCGGGAGAGTAGTGTATATATCGATGCCAATAATCCAAGTTATTGAATGTACATATATAGTCAATATTTTTTTAATGTATGAACAGCTCAGATAGTTAAATATTGAATCAGAGGAAAGAGTATTTAATCAATGCTAAAGGTCACTTCTTCCTCTGACTGATTGGATTGCGACTTGATCAAAGTCTTGCAATCTGAGAGGCCGCCAGAGATTTCAACACAAACATCAAAGTATTTGCCGGGTGCAAATTGTCCTTTTGGAAATTCAAACTGATATCCTTGGAATGATAGTGGATCTGCTCTTTGTTCTTCAAGCGATCTTCATCTCCTTCACATAGTTCAAATGATTCTGACTTGTATGCTACTGTTATTTTTACTTCTTGTCCACAATTCTCTTTAACGCCTACAACCGTAACAAGTACTTCGGATGGTTCTCCTCTCACTCCTCCACTAGCCACTCTGATATCGGCAAGTAATAGCGCTGATAATGTACTACTTATTGAAAGTAATGATGTTACCACTAAAAGGAACTCTATAATAAGCATTATTTTTTTTGTAAGTATTCAAAGTCATTTTAAATATAAGATGACACTACTATTAATGTTTGTTACATTAAAATATTATTTCATTCTTTCCATTAAGGAACAATACATTGGGGTCTTCATTGATCGAAAGTTACTAGTAGCAGATAATTCACTCTATGTGCTGTATGAAGTAAAATTGAAGGTGTAAACATGGTATATAGAGCATAAAATCGTATTATAACAGGCAGATTAAGAGAAGAATCGGTGAAGAATGTAAAGACCTATTGCAACTCCTTTATCAAAATAAATTCAAAGTATTAAATAAACTAAATATGCATATGCAAATATTGCTTCATTACTTCTGCCAACAAAACCAATTTAGTTCACTAATTCCTTGTAAACGTATGATCAAAGTGTCTGATCCTAACACTTTTTTTAAGCAAGAGAAGGAGTCGTTATCATCATAAGTATTAATATCATTTTGAGAGAACATTGCTGATTATAAACAGAAACACAAGGTAGAAGAATCAAATAATGATAATAAAACACTTCTATATTCTTAAGTTACATGACTTCCATCAAGACTTTGACATATTCTTCCTCAATTGCTCTTAGCAAAACATTTCCATGAATTTGTCCTTTCGACTTTACTATAGCCATAATGGAAATACCTCCAGCTCCAACACCTTCTTTTACAAAGCCTTTTGCAAATGCTTGTAAACCAAGTTTAGAAGACTCCATCATATGTAGATCTGTTGTATATATAGGAACGTCATTTGTTAATTGTTTTAGAAGATTAACAAGATCCGATGATGGATCGTCAGCTACATAGGAAGTTGTTCCTATGCATAATCCATTAAGTGGGCATTTCAATGATTTTAGAATTGCAATGATCGAACACATTTGAGTTCCGCCTGCCAGCATAACTTTTCCTCCATAATTAATTATTCCATTAACAATTCCTGCTACAGCAGGCATCATAGGATCACCTAAAACTGATATTGCTGTAAATGGATCATTTCTTAGCTCACCAAAATGAATATTTGCATTCTGCATACCTTCAGAGACTATTTGATTTTTTAAATGATGGGGATTTTCTGGCATACTGCTGCTTACTTTGAATTTGGCATTAATTCCAAGAGCACTTAGAACGCCTAATGCAGTTGTTGTACCTCCTGGGATACTCTCACCTATTATTACGAAATCATTAACTTTGGCAAGTTGACTGCCAAGTAGTGTGCCATATTCAAAGGCCTTTTTAATGTCGTCTATATCCATTGCTTTTCCAAATCTTATATTTTTACCTGATTCCATATTAAATGAGATATAAGGAATTAAAGGCTTTATTTTTGAACCAGCGTCAACTACTAAAAAAGGAATGCCAGATAATTGAAGAGCAGTACGAGTAATAATAGCAGGAGTTGGTTTACCATCAGGCGTTATTGGAACAGCATTGATACATTTACAATGACCATAATAAAGAAATTCAGCATCAGCAGGAGATGTATATTTTATCAAATTTGGATTAGCGCCTGCAATAGTTATTCCAGGATTTTCACTAGTTGCAGTATATGATATTACACAAATAAAAATAGGTTTTTCAGAAATTAGTAATTTTGTATTGATTTGTGATGATAAAGAAGATTGATTTATACAGATTACATCTACTAATTCTCCTTCAAACAATTTTGTTATTTACCGCAAGCAGCGATTATTATTTGACCAGTATAATAATGTATATTTTTTGTATTATCATCCAGCCAAGGAGTTTTATAATATAGTGACCTTCATTTTAGAATATATATATTTTAAATGTTGAAAAAATATATAGTCTACAATATATTAATTACCAACCTTATCGCAATACCTTGACACTCGCTAATAAGCTTTCCAAACTCCCATTGGTCATAATATGTGACTTTATCTAATCCATTCCCAGTAGCCCAATAGTTATTACAAACTTGTTTATCATTACATAGCGATAGCAATTTCAAATGCAACATCTTCATCTAACAAAGTATCTCTAAGTGAAGGCATCGGATATGCTTTACAACTGTCGTACATTCATTATAATAGATTTTTGATTATGTTTGGGTAATAGATGCTAGTGGATGATATTATGTATATGTCTGAATATTGTTTGTTATGATGTATATATATCGTATGTATATTAATATTGCCAATGAAGGAATATTGCATGTCTGTTATTTAGATATAATGACAATCAATGGCCTTCATCAAGCCCTGGTTCCCTTTTTTATCCACTCTATAAGTTAACACCTCATAAATATCCTAGACATTTCTTATGAGATTTGATGTTTCTTTTTGAGCTTACCAAAAACGAATTCTATTTTAGAAACGATTCTTACCAGACTAAAGAGGTAATTGGTATCAGAGTTTGCACCTTCTTCTATCTTTCCTTTCATAAGGACATTCAAATGTATTCTTATTAATAACGGCTCTAAATAAGGGACAAAATTGACATGGGGTCAGTGGGATTTGAAGCCTCGATTCGTGTTCCTCTTTTCTAGCAGGCTTTATGACATACTTGTATTGTAAGGTAGAAAATAACCTTCACGAAGGTTATTTCGAAAACCGTTATCTATTTGCAGAGGCCGTTTATCCAATTGAATTTCAGTGCATAAATGTTGAGCCAACATTTACCTATTATTCCGCCAGCAACCCTGCCAGCTACAGGAACAAGTTTCTTCCTGGTAACTGTCCTTCAATAAGACTACTATATAAGAAAATCTCAAGTGGATAAAGAGCTCCACCAGATAGGATGACACAGAACGGACGTGAGAATAGGACAATAGATAAGGTATTATAATCCTTTCAGTTTTCAACTGTGTCGTTATACGCAACCTATTAACAAAGAAGACATGCTAACATTATCATGTAAAGATGTAGGATTTGATTGCAATTATGTTGTCAAAGCTGGGACAGAAGAAGAAGTTACAAGAAATATTACAGAACACGCCATGAAACAACATGGTATGAAAGCAGAGAATATGACCCCAAAATGAAAGAGATAATTAGAAAGTATATTCACAACAGTTATTAAATTTTTTTTAGAATCTTGTGGCTATATATTAATAATAACAACCAAGTTGTTGTTTTGCAACTACACTATAAAAAATGGAAGATAGAGAAGCTACATTTACATTAATTTACCACCTAATCAACCAAATAACAACAACGGTAGTAGTTTGTCCTTCCACAGATTATTAATGACATTCCTCTAGACAGCTTTTAGAGCTAAAAAGGCAAGTAATTGCTATATTTTACTTTACTACCATTACGGGACATGTTGAATAAGTTACTACTTCAGAAGCAACACTTCCAAGCAACATTCTTGTAATACCTGACCTTCCCCTTGTGCCAATTACAATCAAATCGACTTTTTCACTTTCAGCATAGTTTAATATGGTACCCTTCTACTGAAAGACAGAGAGTAATATCTATTATTAATATAGAACAAAATACGTGTTTACTGTTGATAAGAAAAGTCTTGATAGTATACGCTGACACTTAACAAATATTAAGTTTCTCTCTATTAATCTATCCAATTGTTAAACTTATTCATGAAGAACTTTATATAAAACAAATCACAAATATATTATTAGTATGTTAGAAAATCTACATCTAGTCGCATACGTAACGCTTGGATTTGCAATTAGTTATCTAGCACTTGAAGGAGGATGGCATTTTACAGCCTGCAAAATCAAAGACAAGTCAATACCACCATGTATTTTTAAGCAAGTGAAAACAACGTTTATCACAAGCAGCAAGATGGTATAATAAGGTAAAAGGTTGATTCTATAGATGTCTAGCACCAATAGAAAAAGGCTGAAATTACCAATGATTAAATCATCATTAAAAGCATTCTAAACTATATGATAAATCATCATCTTCTTCTGTAAATACGATAGAAAATATCAAATAGTCATACGAGATGGCTTTCAATATTTTGAAATAGAATAACTAATACTATAAAATATCTCAAAAAATACGACTTGAAATAGTGTACACAAAATGTCATGCAAAAATATATGTCCAGAATATAGAGTTAAAAAGTCATACCAAAATAACTACTACTCTCCTCTCCTCTTTCTTTTTCAATTAGGCAAGTTGTAGTATAGCTAATTAGAATCATTCCTGAAGACTTTTGAATCCGATATTATAGCATGATCTAGTCCCAGAGGAGCCAAGACATAGCAGTAGTTTATGTCTGCACTATTCCCCTATTATGTTAATTCCTCCTCCTCTTGTCTTTCTTTTCTTTTCTTTTTGTTTGGTCAATCTTAATGTTGAAGATAGACCATATAGAAATATCACGATAACCTCAAAATCCTTTTTCAGCATCTGTATCAATAACAATAACCACTAATAATTTCTTAGCATACGGAGATCTTATTACTGGAAGAAAGAAGATAGAAGAATAAGATATAGATATCCTTTTATTTCTGAAAAAAGACGAAGTTGATACCTTTTCTAATGTTGCTTTTATTGATGTTGTAACCTTTAAAATTTTCATTTGCGAACCTTAGGCATCAATTTACATAATGATGTACCAATAGTTAATATACGATATGCATACAAGAATCGCCGTTTCATTCTAGAATACAACCATTCGGCTTAATTATGTTCTTATAGATAGTAGTAATTTGCTTGATATATATGTGTATATATAGGGTCTGATATGTGCTAGCGAGATTTATAGTATTTACGACGTCTTTTTGCAGTATGGGTATGGCTGCAAGTTGATTAAATAGACTTGAATAGCAAATCCTATATCTTCAGAAGAGGAAAAGAAAAATTCTTAAAGTCAGAATTATATCTCTCTACTATGTTGGCTGAGTCATACGAAAAACGTTATCGACTAATTATATTACCACTAGCTATATCAATATTAGCTTTAGTTTTTAGTGGTTTTATGAAAATACCAACTCTATACGGGGAAGAGCAGTATTCCTTTATTACAAAATGGGGAGATATAGGTAGCGAGGATGGACAATTCGTACAACCATTTGGTGTTGCTGTTGATTCTTCAGGAAATAATGTGTATGTAGCTGATAGTCGCAATAATCGCATACAAAAGTTCGATAGCAATGGTACTTTTATAACAAAATGGGGAAATACAGGTAGCGAGGATGGACAATTCGTAAAACCATTTGGTGTTGCTGTTGATTCTTCAGGAAATAATGTGTATGTAGCTGATAATGACAATCATCGCATACAAAAGTTCGATAGCAATGGTACTTTTATAACAAAATGGGGATTTGAAGGCTCAGCTGACGGACAATTTGTTTATCCAGCTGGTGTTGCTGTTGATTCTTCAGGAAATAATGTGTATGTAGCTGATAGTTACAATCATCGCATACAAAAGTTCGATAGCAATGGTACTTTTATAACAAAATGGGGATTTGAAGGCTCAGCTGACGGACAATTTGTTTATCCAGCTGGTGTTGCTGTTGATTCTTCAGTAAATAATGTGTATGTAGCTGATAGTGACAATCATCGCATACAAAAGTTCGATAGCAATGGTACTTTTATAACAAAATGGGGATTTGAAGGCTCAGCTGACGGACAATTTTTTTCTCCACTTGGTGTTGCTGTTGATTCTTCAGGAAATAATGTGTATGTAGCTGATACTAGCAATAATCGCATACAAAAGTTCGATAGCAATGGTACTTTTATAACAAAATGGGGAAATACAGGTAGCGAGGATGGACAATTTGTTTTTCCACTTGGTGTTGCTATTGATTCTTCAGGAAATAATGTGTATGTAGCTGATACTAGCAATAATCGCATACAAGTATTTTCTTCAGCGACTCCTAGTACTTCGTCATCATCTACGTATACTAATTCACGCCTTAACTAACTATTAAATAGTAATGACTAGTAGGATGAATTTAGAATGTGTTGGTAGGAGGAAAGGTATCAAATATATAAAAAACTTATAGCATTTATTTTGAACTGAATGTATGATATGACTAATATTATTATATAGACATGTTCTTAGCCAGCTATAAAATAGATAAGCGTTATTCATGTCTAAAGGCTCCTAAAATAAGAATATTCTAGAGCCTTGGAATTATGTAATGCTTAGTGTGTCCGTTACATTTTATTGATTCACTTGAACGTATGAGGACACACCAGACCATCATTGCCTATGGTCTTTACCTATACTTCAGTTCAAGAAGATACATATATTTACATCCGAGAATCATTTGTAAAGAGAATGCATGCTTCCATTTGGAAATGAGTCTAAGAATACGCTATAATAAAACAGATAGATTTGTAGTAGCAGAATGAAGAATTAAAGAAATATTTGTAGATGAAGTTTTTGTTGAAGGTAGATGGTCAAAATTACTGGTTATGGCTAGATTATGATGAACCAAATATACATGTTTTTGTTTGCTATTTCATCTATCTAAAGAAAGAACTATTTTTCTATGCTATCAGTTCTTTAGACAGATAAGAACAAGATTTGAAAACAAGCGTGTATTTTTACTGACGGCGCTGACAGATATGTAATGATGCATATGTAGATGGTAAGACTTAACATGTTATCTATGGAACAGAGCTCAAAAATATCATTGAAAGGTTCATTCAGCAGAAGATCAAAAGAGAACTCTGAATACTTTGACGATGTTAACTTTCTATGAAGAACTCACAAATGTGACAAATAACATATTAACAGATGGCTAAGGACATATCTCTTATATCGGCATATGAAAAAAGAGAGTCAAATTCATCAATTTCGCAATAAGAAATAGCTTAACTTAATGGAGCCTATGATTTGAAGTGCGGAGTCAGGTCATATGTTATAGATTCTATCTTCTTTTCAAATATGATACGCTCCCTTGAATTTGCTTCCTGCTGCTGGTGCTGCTGCTATTTGTGGTGGTGTTGGTGCTTGTGGTCTTGTCCATTAATAGCTTTATCTCTATGTACCTGTTCATTTTTTAGCAACTAAATTTATTCTCCTACGCATTAGAATATATACCAGTAGTATATATATAGATATCTATATAATTACACACTCAGTTCGTTATATGTTTGGGTAATAATTTGTTGTTGATCTAGGTTTATGGACATTTAGACGGATAGAGAGGAATTAGTTGTTATTTGGGATTTATGGATTTCTCTAATTAATATTGAAATGTTTTCTTATCTTCTTGATTGTTCAATATTTTTCCTTAGCTTTGATCTGCTGCTCTGTGAGTTGTATAAGTTGTTTATAATGATGAAATATAATAGACATAAAAATTGGCTGTATTCTTATAGGTTTAGCGGAATAAGAGCATGCTGAATTGTATAAATGAGAAATAGAAAACATCTTATCAAATATCTTTCTGTCCGATTTGTCAAGTAAGTTCCTAAATGGCTTCCATTCTTTTTCTTCCATTATACTAGCAATTCTAAATGATGGAATTGTTCTACCCATAGAGATATTATTTACCTTATTAGAATAGAGGCTAATAAAATACATGAAATACATATCGAAAAAAAGAGAGTAGAAGAATATCAATCTATATATTTCTCATATAGTTATAACTACTACCAATAACACATATGATTAGGAAACTCAAAAGTGACAGATCAACGGGTATAGCTACAATAGAAATCAGTTCAGATGAACTTGGAGACATTATTGATTCAATTGATAATATGATAAACAGACAACAAAGAACATTGTTAGAAAACCTTCCATCTAATGATGTTGACAGACGAAGACTAGATAATTACAAAGCATTAAAAGAAAGCCTCAGGAAAGTTTGGGAGTCTGTTAAGGTATAATCTAGCAGCAAAAAAGAAAATAGATCTATTATATCGTTTCCTTCATTAATTGTGATCCTGTGTACTCCTAATACTGAATGCAGCTACGATAATAGTTAGAAGAGGCTATTTAATCAATTACAAATTAACTTAAATTATTCTTGTTGTGATTGTGGCTGTGTCTTTTCTTCCTCTTCTAATACTTCCTGCGGATCTATTTTCACCTGTTCTGACTCTCGTTCTTCTTTTTGTAATTCTTCTGCCATCTTTATTGCTCTAGGCTGGTCATCTTTTTGCTGTCGTTCATCTCTATTATTATTATAATTATTGTTATCGACACTATCAGTATCATTGTATTCTTTCTGTTCCCTTTTCTTCTTTAATCCCATTGTAGCATCAACATCCTGAACATTAATGTCATAGTCAATAATATGATATAATGTTCCCTTAAAGGTTTTTCTTGAAGACTTCTTGTCAGCTATAATAACTTCTCTTTCTTTATTCTTCTTTGTTTAATGTTTCGTGACTGCATTGTCTCTTCTACTAACATGCTTTAAAAACGGTCTTTTGCACTACTTTTCTGTATATACTTAATAAAAAGTGTAGCTGTGGACAGAAAGCTATTCTATGACTAATTTCGATCCGATGCACAGGACATAGCTTACTACTACTACTACTGCTTGTGCCACGGCTGGAATCCATATTTCCTAGAATTAATCTATCATTATTATTTTTGTCTCTCACCATTATCTATTATTAAATTATTTCAATTTTAGTTTATAATATTAACTCAATGGCGTTTGTATATCTACTGGTTAATAATCTAAATTCTATTAATAGGCTCTGCATATTTTGTTTCTCTTCTTGTAAAGATAAATAGTATAAGGATAGAATGTTTGCAAGAAGGTGTGTTCATTATTTGAGGCTTGAAGAAGATCCTACCAGCAGATGCAATGACGGCGCCCTTTGCCGCGTCCTTCAGCAGCCCCTTTTACTATATCTCTTGTGACATTTTTTACTATATTATTAGCGGTCATATATAACACCCCTGCAGTGCCTAACCAAAATAGTGTTTCTAATGGCTTCATTGCAATAAGACATCAGACACAGTAACTTAAAAGTGTTAATATAACATAACACAAATGATAAATGAAGAGATATAATTTTTACCTACTAAAGAAATTTTTTGAACTATTATTTATAAACTTGTGTATATATCATATAATACAGTTTTTATAAACATGAATGCATGCATGCAACAGATTTGATGCCGATAAATGTTGTAGCTGCTAAAGAGAATTTAGCAGCTAGCGAAATTAGTGTTAGGTTATTTCTTGGAGAGTTTAATGGAGTACCTGTAATGACAATAATCAGAAAGTAATAGGTATAGTTACTGCAATTGACATCTTAAGAGCATTAAGAGAAGGTAAGAGTCTAGGTCTAGGTAACATAACAGCGAGAGATATATAATACTTCAAATCCTTCAGTTCTTAAGAAAGAGACAACATCGATAGAAGAGATTATAGATATTATGGTTGAAAAAGAAATTGTATTGGTACCAGTAGTACAAAGAAGATGGTAAACTTATTGGTGTAGTTGCTAGACTTGATATATTAAGACAAAAGTTGAATGAAGGTTTTGTTACAATAGATGGGAGAAGAAGTGAAATTGCTAAAACTTAAATGCCCTGCCACGGCAGTCTGCTATCTATTTCAAGATTAAAGCTACAAAGAGGCAATTCTGATTGAGGTAAAAAGAAATTGTAAAATAAATATTGTGTATGAATTAAATGCTACCAGATCTAATTTTAGATATAGTATTTTTTAAATTGTTGAATCTATTTCTTAAATTAACTTGTGTTATTTCTGCTGCTGGAGCATTTTTTACAAGTATTTGACTTTTATTCTTATTAGAATTTAATTCGTAATTTTCGTAGCTAACTTTGTTTTTGCCTTTTTTAGATTCTTTAGAAATCCACATGAGTGTAGATAAGGTATATACAGGAAGAAGATCCCCAACAAATGGTATGAACTCGGCCATGTTTACAGCAGTAGATAGTTTGCTTTTCGTTATGGAATATAACAAACTAGTAACAAAAGAATCAAATATGTCACCAATTATCGGCGTACTTAAAATTGGAGCTGCAAAATAATCTAAAGCATCGGCTGTTACAGATATCCCAAGCGCAGTAAGAGCTTTACCTCTAAAGGATGTCCCTTCTTTTACTATCTCCATACTTTATTAGTGATTATTATGTATTATATATGTATCACTAGTGATTTCTTATAAGTCCTAGTCATAATTAATAGACTTTTGTCACAGTTCTCTCTAAAAAAAGAATTCTATAAATATGAAACGTTTGTCTGTCTGACTTTTTAAGATATGGTCATATTATCTATTACGCTCTTTGTGTTTACTAAGCTGCGATTCTTAGCATCCCAGTTATTCTTTTTTTGTTAGCACTAGCCATATACCTTACCACTAGTTTATATATTATGGACGTATAAATCGTTCTATG
>DASQRW010000212.1:0-19315 GCA_035642715.1 Nitrososphaeraceae archaeon
TGAATCTGGTTTTGAAGAAGAAGTGATTGCAGATCAGCTCGATCTAGATCTCAATACCGTAAGGATGCTGATTAAGGAAGTATATATCTAGATTAAATAATCTAGTCGAATATTTTCTGCTCATGCCATCCAAGTTCTTTAAAATTGGTCTATCTGTAAAGTTACCAGTCCATGCAATATAGCGATTCTTCTTATCAAAGATGATTGTAAATAGAAATCTATTCTTATGCTCAATCTTTATGTTTAACTGATGCTGGACAATCTTCAAGTAATTAAGCAATGTGTTGATTTGAATAATTTGATGTTGTTGTAGTATTGTTAGCTGCAGCATGCCTGGTAAATATTGAATCTGTAAAATCCAAATACAGTTTGAAAGCCATAACACTCAGAGACCCATTTTCTCCATTTGCTTATTGATTAGCCTTCCATATCCTGTTATAATCTCTGAAACTCTATAGTCAGAATAAGCGAATTCATTCCTTGCAAAGTATATCGAGTATTATATTTAGTACATTCTCTATAGTAGGATATTTTATACTTATAGCCCTTTTTTCATTCTTTCAAAATTAGCCAGTTAAAGTATAAGAAATAGATCATTCATACTATCTAGATTATGAGTAAAAAGCCTAGAGTAATTCCATTTGCAATTTTGGTTTTAGTTTTTGTATCTGCAGAATTTATTTATTACTCTGCTGCAGAACCAATTATTAATGATCCTAATCTAAAAGCAGAGATTGTCTATAAAGGCATTGACTTTCCAACAAGCATGGCTTTTTTGAATTCAGATGATATTTTGGTATTAGAGAAAAATAATGGCATAGTAAGGAGAATTATAAATGGTATGAGTTTATCAGAACCATTGCTTGATGTTAATGTTGCTAACGCAAATGAAAGAGGAATGTTAGGAATTGCTATTGCAAAGAACGAAGAGAATACTACCAATGTTTTCTTGTATTATACTGAATCTAAAGGAAGAGATGGTAAAGATGATTGTCCTACACCAACTGATTGTAAGAAGGGAAATGATCCGCTTGGGAACCGTCTTTATAGATATGAATTGATAGATGACAAATTAACGAATCCTAAACTTCTCCTAGATTTACCAACAAAACCTGGACCTGCTCACAATGGTGGCATCGTTACACTCGGACCTGATTATAATGTGTATCTTGTCATCGGTGAGCTTACCTCAATGGGAACTCAAGCTTCAAATGTACAAAAAGGATTAGCGCCTGATGGAAGAGGTGGCATACTTAGAGTTACTCAAGATGGTGGAATAGTAGCAGGAATTCTCAGCAATACATCTCTATTGAACTTGTACTATGCATACGGAATACGCAATAGTTTTGGAATGGATTTTGATCCTCTAACTGGAAATTTATGGGATACAGAAAATGGACCAGGTAATGCTGACGAAATTAACCTTGTCAAACCAGGATTTAACAGCGGATGGTCAAAGGTACAAGGAATGTGGGAGGTTAAAGAAGCTTTTGAAGGTAACACTGTATTAGAGCCTGATAATTTGATAGACTTTGATGGAAAAGGCAGATATAGCGTTCCTAAATTTGTATGGAATAATACAGTGGCCCCTACTGCAGTCAAGTTTCTATCTTCTGATAAATTGGGCATACAGTATGAAAATGACTTATTCATAGGAGATGCAAATAACGGAAACATTTACCGTTTTGATTTGAACAATGATAGAACAGAGCTTGTTCTTCATGGACAACTTACTGATAAAGTAGCAGACAATATTTCAGAAAATCAAGATATAATATGGGGTAAGGGATTTGACATAATTACTGATATACAAGTTGGACCTGAGGGTTATCTCTATATTCTCTCGATCAATCTTCCTGTGGGAAGGGGAACCATATTTAGAATAGTTCCTGTAATTTAATGTCTAGAGCAAATAATTTACAAAAGGTTTCTGTCAGCTACAATGCAATGCCGCATGTCAATATTTCTCAGATTACTGGTAAAATTATGGTTCATTGGGTTTGACAGTACGGATTTTTTTAAGAATTAACATATATCTATCTATGGTATAGTACATATACTCCAATGAAGATCTGCTCTAGATGCAGAGTTGAAAATACGATAACCTATTCTTGTGAGCACACAAATGAGAAACAAATGTGCAAGGAATGTTATCAGTATATTCATTGGCTTCTTAATAGCAATATTCCAGAAAATCAAAAAGAAAGTTAGAATTGTACACTAAAGTAGTAGTGAATGTATGAGATGAATTCTTCTGCTTACACAAGGCTATGGTCTATGAGTCAATACAAGCTATCATACTAAATTGAATCTAGTGAATTAACAACACTAAATTAGGGACTATTTTTCTTATGCAGTATCTTTTGTTGTAATGAGATTATGTGTAAATTAGTTTGTAAATTAGTTATATTATATTATATTATTGTATCGGTAAAATTTATTGTATTGCTGACAATAATAAATAAAGAAAAAAACATCATCATCAACAACCTTTTCTTAATTTTATGTGTGCTCAATTCCCCCAGCCACTGTTCTTTCTTTTAATGGGAGGTAATAATTATTCAAATAAAAAGATATTTCGAATCTTTCATATTATTCCAAAGGAAACAGATAGTTTGCTACTAAGTCTAATAGTCTTTGTTCATTCAGGTTATGGGTTATGAATTGAAGTTGAAAATAGTACTCTCTGATATGTTGTACGTTATGCTGGTCCCTATCATGTACCCTTTAAATTATTCACAAGAGTTTGATCAGGTGTTTGCTTGCTCGTTGTTTCATTCCACTTTATTGTCAATGGATTTTCTGATACTCTCTGTGGATGATATGAGATAAACTTCTTCGTATGCCATGTAAAGTGATAATAATAGTCTCTGCTTATCATCATATAGTATTTATGATGGCACTATAGTCTTTATTTATCTTGGTTAAGACACTTTCTAACTACCAGATAGATCCATGAGCACTTTCGCGGCGCTCTAAAAGAAATTGGAACTACTGATGATGGTGATGATGATGAGGATAATATTCTGTTAGATTATTACTACATGAAGATTCGTCATCTTGGTTGATTTCAGGTTGGATTGCCACATGTCAGCTTAAGTATTAAATTATTATATTCTCTTATCTGCTCATCTTTGCAGGTCTCATAGAAGAATTGTATTTGTCTATTGTGATACACATAAATTTGAACAATATATAATTCTATTACCATACATATCTAACTTAGTTCTGCTGCGAGTTCTGGCCTTTGTTGATTAATCATTTTTGATATTCCCCTCATGTAATTTTGTGCAAAGGTAGTAACAGGTTGTGAAGAATACCAAATACATCCAAGCACTTTGCAATCTTTACAAGTCATGGCTATATCCCATTGTGGTGCACTCCAAATTTCATCTATGCTCTTCTCTAAGAGATTGTAAATGTTTTCACTCTTATTAAATTTCCAACATGGAACCATAACTGTTCCATTACCATTAACAAATACACTTTTCCATACTCCGCACTCATCAAACACGCCTCGTCCATATTTGATTATTTGCTCAAAATATTGTGATGGTATGATAATCCTAGGAGAAACATGTTTTTTACCGTAATCCAGTATACTTTTGCATACATTAATCATTGTTTGCCGATCTGGTAGAAGAGAATAATTAACATCAGATCTGTCTTCGACAAATGTAAAAGATACTGCATTTGAGCCCAGTTCTTTAGCCCTATCAAAATAAGACTGGTCAATAAATTCTTCAGTATTGTATTTTGTTATAACGCTATTAAAATAGTGGGGCACTTTATGCTCTGTTAAGAGATTTAAATTATCCATTACCCTTTGATACATTTGTGAGGAAACACCTCGCACTTTACAATATGGTTCTTCAAATACTGAATCAATACTACATGTAACAAACTCAATGTATTTCTTTAATTCATTAAGGTCAATGGTATGAAGTAGAGAGCAATTAGAAATCAATGTAATAGGTATATTCAGCTTGTAAAGATATCGGACAAGTTCCATAAAATCAGGACGGCTAGTAGGCTCACCACCCTCAATAATAGACCATATGCAATACTTAGAAACCTTGTCAAAAATTAATTTCCATTTCTCTGTTGACAAATCATTTTTCTTGGCAAATTGAATCTGACCAGTCTTATCAGAGTCACCAAACGGGCACATTGGACAATAAAAGTTACAATAATGCGTTAAACTGAAGACGGCGATCAACGGTCGCTTGCGCCCTATTACTCTATTACCTGACCACTTTCCAAGAAGTTTGATTGTACGTATAGTATCTACAACCAAGATTATAATCAGATGATAATACGAGTATATATTAAACATTTTTTTATATGCAAGTGATTTTTATTTGTTTTAAGAAATGAGCAGTTAATCCCAAATAATGACTCGGATAATGTATCCCAAAAGTGTCTGATAAGTATTTATAATAACAGTTTTTTTATAGCAAATCATTCAGATTGAGGGGGTTCAACAGGCTTCACAGAATATTTTTTCTTTTATCAAAAAATCAATGGTGTCTTTAATTATGTAGATTAACAATAACTTTTATAATGATAATAACAGTGCCTTGGTAGCTCAGTTAGGAAGAGCATTGCCTTGGTATGGCAAAGATCGCTGGTTCAAATCCAGCCCAAGGCTTTTCAATAAATATACCATCTATGATTGCAATGGAAATTTTTTGAACATCAATATCTATATCTTTCTTGTATTTTTACTATCTAGTTCTTCCTTTATTCTCTTGGCCAAACCATAATATATTGAAATTAGTATATATTAGTAAAACATCTTGCATCTAGTTTAGTGAATATTTTTTAAATTCGTCATAAGAAGCTCAAATGCTGTCAAAAAGCAAATCTTGACTTTATTATATCTCTCTTTCTTATTTCTCTATATATAATTCAAAGCCATTGATATTTGGCATTTTAACATCAAGGAGTAATAAATCATAATGACCAGTCTTATAATTTGACAATGCTTCTATAGAGTTGTTGAATGTATCAACATTAAATTCATCATCTTCGTCACATTCTAAACCCATCTTTAGATTTGGGGCAATATCAGGTTGTTCATCATCTACAATCAATATTCTCTTCTTATAATTGCTGTTCTTGGCTGATTGATTAATATATGCTCAGTGGTTGTTGTCATATTACAATATAAAAGATAATTAATCCATATAAAGTGAATAAGTTCTTTATATAAAATATATTTGAAATTCTGAAAAATGTAATCTAAACTATATAATTCGAATATATACATCACTTTAGACTTCACTGATACTGATAGTTACTTAAGAGACACTATTTGCACTAACGATATACTTGATGGCTATGTTGGTTGAATGTCTTCACTACGAAGAATCTTTACACAAATCAGTAATCATTGGGAGGAGAGGATAAATTTGGCAGAAAATCCCTTGAAGTTAGAGTGATTATGCAGAAATCATAAGCAGCACTTTGAATAAATCATAAACACTTTTTACTAAGATAAAAGACCTATTGAAGCTGTATTGTTATATATATAAAAATAGAAGATGTTTTTTGAATGAGATTCCTTATATGTCAAATATGTGGTGCAGTTTATTTGTGTGAAACAGGTGCTGAGGGCCATATAAAAATGACAAGCCATTCAAAATTTCAAGAAATAGTAAATTTATGATAATTAAAAGAGCGATAAGAAGAAAGCAATGATTGTATTATATTTACAGTCAATGAGAGTAAGTTATTGTGGCCTTTGAACTCTTAGGTAGACCGAGATATACCTGCTTCCCGCCTTCCATCCCATATGGTGAATAAAAGGTGGAAATATTTAGTATATGACTGAGTGTGGAAAGAGGTAAATGAGAGTTAGTTTATTGGTATGAGTCTTTAGCTAATAGGTCAGGTTATTCAACTAAGGTTAAGGATCTTAGTGTTAGCAAATATAAGGAGATACTTTGGGATAAAATAGAAGATATGCTAGAAATAACTAGTTATAATGTTGCTAAAATTAAACAAGATTTACTTTACGAAAATGATAGTATAATAATAACAAGTAATAGCAGAAAATAGATTCTCTCCACATACTATAATTTAACTACAAACAAACAAAACTTTTCAATTGATCAAAGAAGTAGAAAGTCTTTGTGTCAGTCATCAAGATGTATTTTTGATGATTAATGAAACATATTACGTTTTAATTTATTATAATGTATTTCATTTTATTCCCAGTTTTGATCTATGAGTTGTAATCAATAACTATTTGTTAGTTAATATATATATTATTATCAGGTTGATCTTATAAAGGTCATGGTAGTAGGCACTTTCCATATATATAATGGTGATATTGTTTGGTTATAGAACAGAGACAAACCATTCTTAATATGTATAATTCAGGAATTGTCCCAGAGGTAATAGCACTTCAAATGGATAAAAGCAAAGAGGAGATCCTTCAAATTATAGACAAAACAAAAGCAGTGGAAGAGAAGAAGAATAAGAACAAGAAGAATAAGAGGAACAAGGTAGGGTTATCATTGTCGTCATCAGAAGTCAAGGTCAAAAAAGATTCCAACATTCCACTAATAACCAAAGTTTACTTCGATAAGACTGTCAATATAGATTATGCCATAAAAAATGCACAGTCGAGAATGTGGAAGGCTCTAACGGTAAAGTCTGACTTTAATATTTCAATGGAAGAGACACAGAATGCTCTAAATAATTATGCAGAATCTAAAGCTACTTTTGTGATTCTGCATATTGATCTTGTGGATTCCACCAAATTATCAATGACTCTTCCTGTAAATAGGCTTGTTACAATAATTCAGGCATTTTCTCAAGAAATGTCCGTGATACTAGCAGCATATGGTGGTTATGTGCTAAAGTATATAGGAGATGCAGTTTTGGCATTTTTTATTGTAGATTCTCCCAATAACTTGTATCTACGTTGTATTAATGCATTAGAATGTGCATGTTCAATGATCAAAGTAGTTCGTCAAGGAATAAATCCTATTTTAAATCAGTATGACTATCCTGAGTTAAGAGTAAGAATTGGTATTGATGTTGGTGAAAATGCAGTAGTTCAATATGGATGGGATACCCACACATTAGATGGAAAAGTGATTATGAAAAGCCCTCATTTTGACATTTTAGGTTATACTATTAGTCTTACAACCAAAATGACTGCTTTTGCAAAACCAGATCAAATTGTAATAGGCCAATTAGTATATGATGTATTAGAAGATAAGCAATCTACATTTAGACTTATGCAAATTAATCCACAAATTTGGGATTATTTTAGTAATAATACAGGAGGTATTTATCATCTATATAGTAGCTTAAACGAAAGTGAATATAAAGAATATACTGATAGTAACCTGAGAGACAGGTAAATTCACATTTACTCCTGTTAGTCCTCCTCAAAATATTAGTAATAGAAAATCAGTTGCTGCTGCTGCATATACACTTCTAGAATCGCGATTATGCTGTCCCAACATGTTGCTCATTAGCATGATGCTGAAGCTCTTGTTGAGAGCTAATACCATTCCACATTCTTCGCATATAAATTGGTTTTCGGAAGATGTTGCAATTTGTTTCGTATGCATATGATCTATAACTTTCATAATTTAAGTCGGCTCTGTTAACTAACGGTTCCAAAATTCCAGGATTTCATTATTTATCAACGACAGATCCTCTGATTACTTGAAGTCCTAATATAACCTAAAAATACTCATTATATTTGATCTTACCGCTCATACCTTGGTTACCTGAAATTATATTTATCTAACTAGCAATTTTGACTTTGTTTATTGATATGATTATATCCTAGCTAAGAAAATTGTATTTTTTCAAAAACTATTACGACCCTATTATAATAAGATACTCTGAATTCAAATACCATTCAGTGGTAACAGTTGGAAACAGATGATAACAGAGATAACGAACAGATAACAATAATAACAAAACTGGTATCAAATGATAACAAGAGGTAACAGCTTTAAGCTTCGATTATGCTATGTATTTCTTGAAGATATAAAATATATATGACGATATTAACAAGACATGAAAGAGAAAGACTTCGTACTAGACCTTTACTATAATCAGGGAAAGATATATCGTGAAATATCTAAAGAGGCAAGAATATCTCCATGTGATATAGGAGTTATTTTGAATAAGGTAATTGAAGAGAAGAAGACAGAAAGATTGAAAGAAGAACGACAACAAGAGAATAATGATGCCGAGGAAAACAAACAACAAGAACAACAACCACATCTGTCTTTATGTGCTTTATGTACTCAAGCATACAAACTCTTTTCTGATAGAAAGACTCCATTAGAAGTAGCGATTGAACTAAATCTAAGAAAGTCAGAGGCAATCAAATTCTACAAAGAGTATTGGAAGCTAAAACAACTACACAATCTGATATACTGCTTTGATATTAGAAGATGCTGAAAAGCTTTACAATAAATTAACAACAAAACTGACAAATATGGTTATGACGACGACAACAGTCCAATATAGTTTTAGAGAATTTTGCTACTTTCAAAACAGATAATTCTATTATTCTTAAGGAATATATGGCAATATGTTATTTTAGTACTGCTTGAACCCTTTTCCAATATGTATTCACATGACAACAAGTTCAATAACTACACACAAATCATCATGAAATATGATGAGACAACCATTCCTTGGCTGCTAGGATCTCTTCTTGGCCTAATTCATGTCCGCTCTTTTGCCAGTATATTGAGACATTTGCATGTGCTTTCTTAAACATATCAAAAAGATTCTCAGTATTTTGTCTTGAGACTATTGGATCCCATTTTCCAGCACAAATAAAGATATTTTTACTAATAAGATTTGGTAGTGTATCTGGTATAAATGGCACCATAGGACGAAAGAGAATAGCAGTAGAAAGGATTTCTGGATGCAGTAATAGTAGACTAGATGCTATATTTGCACCATTAGAATAACCTACTGCTATTATATGTTCTAAATCAAAACTATAAAGCTTAGAGGCATTTTCTATAAAATCTGCTAGTTCAT
This sequence comes from Nitrososphaeraceae archaeon, assembly GCA_035642715.1. Lineage (GTDB taxonomy): Archaea > Thermoproteota > Nitrososphaeria > Nitrososphaerales > Nitrososphaeraceae > JAJNBK01. The sequence continues at coordinate 9,034 of DASQRW010000212.1, forward strand.
TAGTTCGAAATTTTAAATCTTCAATATCAAAAACTCCTTCAGATAATCGACGAAAGAAGCGAGGCATGCCATTCTCTAGTACTTTTCCTAGTGGACTGAGAATAGAACCATTAGCAGGGCTCAACATCCTTGCTATTGGAATTAAATCGTTTTCATTTCCTCCAGTTCCATGTAATAATAGAAGAGTTGATGAGTTTCCTTTACTATTATTTGAGGGGATGAATTGATGAATAAATCCTAGCTGAGTTTTTTTCTTGTCGTCCATTTTTTTAATTCTCCTTCACCTTAAGGGACTCCATTACATCTTCATTTCCTTTCTTGGGTATACGTACAGGAGGCAGGATTTTCTCTAGGTCTTTGCGCATAGATTCAAGCCAAGGAGGGAGCACGAGACGTGTGCCGAGATCCTTAGCTTTTTCGTCTACCATAAATCCAGGAGGATTAGTAGCAATTTCAAAAAGTACACCACCCGGTTCACGGAAATATACAGAATGAAAGTAAAATCGATCTATCACAGGAGTTGCATTTAATCCAGCTCTGACTATATTGTGACGCAAGACCTTTTGTTGTTCATCAGTAGGCGTACGCCACGCCACATGATGGACTGATCCGATCCCTATAACGGCCTTTTGTGTATAAGGCAGACAAAGAACATCAACAATATTAGCTCCTCTTATTTCTTCTCCTTCCTGAGCAACAACAATATCAGCTGCAGTAGGAATTTCATAACGGAAGCGGCTTCCATCCTGATGCGTGGGAATGAATCCTAACTCATCAGTCAAAACAGAAGCAGTACGTTCGTATCCTTCTTCTGATAGAGTTACTGAATAAAAACCTCTTATGGCCTGTTCAATAGGAATTGGACCTTCTTTCCATACATTAACACTTCTATCTTCTGCAGATTTATGTGCTACAAGTTCTAATTCTAGCCCATCTGGGTCATGTAGAGTTATTACTTGTTCACTATCATCAAAACGTTTGTAAGGCCCACGAAACTCTATTTGTTTGCTCTTAAATCTATCTATCCAATAGTTAATGGAATTCTCAGGAATCAGAAAAGATGTAGCAATCACTTCACTAGTTCCTCGATGTCCTCTAGGTGCATCTGGCCAATGAAAGAAAGTAAGAATTGTACCTGGACGTCCTAACTCATCACCATAGTAAAGATGGTACGAAGTTGGGTCATCTTGATTTACTGTTAGTTTTACAAACCGAAGTCCCAAATTATTAGCATAAAAATCTATGTTTCTCTGTGGATCGCTAGTAATCGCTGTAACATGATGTATTCCAAAAACACCTTTGTTGCTCATATTGTAGTTGTTACTATTACTTTTACTCCTATTCTTTCTTGCTCTTGCTTTTTGCATTACTACTTCTTCTGATAATGTTCTAACAAATGTTATATATATACACAAAGATATTAGATACTCAATCATTTTTCGTTGGCATAATTGGCTAATGACATAAAAAGTCATAAATAAAATAACAAATAGTCCTTATAACATTATGAGGCGGCTATTTTTGAAACCAAATTCATCAACAATTCTATAGAATTCTGAAAGAATTCCAATGACTTGTAATATGTTACTATTTGTCACCTTTGAATATAAATATACTGCGAACACCAATCATTATAAGAAATGATTTCAATGAGAATGCAAGATTGAACTACATCGTCCTTGCATACATCATATCTGCAAGATTAGCCTCTTGAGTGGAATTGTGAGATATGTTGACTCTATTTTGCAACCGGTAGAGTGATATTAATTGCAAAAGTGATCTATATAACAATAATTATATGTGCAGCCAAAGCTAACTAGTTGCCTGATGTCAAATGGTTTTCATAGAAGATTCTGGAAGTGTTTTTGACGCTCAACTTGATATGGTATGGAAACTAGGTGAAGCACATATATAAAAGAAGGAAATCGGATTCATCCTAATACAAGAAATGCTAACACTGAGATATTAAATGAAACTACTTTTATCTATAGCTGGGAGCAAGTTGACGATGCCAACGGTCAAAATATTAGAATGAAAATAAGAGGAACAATGTATTATCCATTAGGAATTGCATTTGAAATTCTTGAAGGACTGTTTGCTGATTCCAAATACTTCATCTATTATATACCTATAGATAATAATAAAACAGGTGTAACAGTAGTTAGAGATTTCAAATCCAATATGATTTCTGAGGATGAAATAAAGCCAATAGTTCTTGACTTTTAGAGAGAGTATTTAATGAAGATGTTGCTTATTTAAAAACAATGATACAGAAGAAAAATCATTAACTATTGTGTTTTCAACGTTAGAAATTGATGTCTTACTCTAATTGGATATTTTATTCATCATCATATCATTATATCAGTGTGTGTCCCCTTACATCTATTTGCTTAAAGTAAATGGAACAATTTTGCTTTAATATAATATGCTAAGCTATCTCTAATATCAGAGTCTTTAAACAAATGCAGAACTTCTAAATCGTACATGTATGGCATATCTTATGAGATTAATGTTAACAGCTTTAAAATCTTGCCATGTAATATTATATTTAAGAAGATAGTAGATATATCACAAATTGATGTCCTTTCTATCTTTGCAATCTCACGCGTAGTCCTTCCCTGATTATTGTAAAGATTGATAACCCGCTTCTTTCTTTCTTCACTGATTGTCAATGTTATTTTTTCTATATACTATAATGATTTACCTTTAAAAAGACTGACATTTTATTGATCCCTGATACCATTTCTTTACCGTCTTATGTCACCTGATACCTTCTAAACACAAAACCTTCGTAAAACACTTCAATTTGAACACTTTAACATTACATGGTACAGAATCAAAACGATTACTTTAATCTAATAATTTAGATTATAAATGTCATCTTACATTATTCTATATATATATGAGTACTGAAAATGATAAGCCTTACTAGTGTTCCTTTTAGAGGTAACATCACCATCAACAATCCCAACCCAGATAGTTTAGGAGTAAGAGAAGAACTTGTTACAGTTGCAGATGATAGTGCAGAAAATTGGAGAGAAGTAACAGCAGCACCATTCAAATCAGAAATATTTTAACTATATATGAAGGAAAGTCCTTCTTATCTTGATATGATCCTACTCTTTTATATGAAGTATTTGCTTTATCGTTACTCTATAAAGAATCATATGATGATGTAACTACTGGTTCTTAACCAGTACACTCTGTGGGTAACGAAATTACCACACAAATTATGCATTTGACAGCATCACATAGTCATAGTCACAGCTGAAAGTATTTTGACCCCGACAGGCATAATATTGTATTTTTAAGAAGGAGATTGACCCTTATCTTTGCTTTAACTAAACCATTTTACCCAGAAAAGTTCATTGCCGTCAGGAGCAGAATCTACAAGATAATCTGGCGGTTTGTTAAGATATGTGCTATTAACCCTGACCATGGTACTAACAATATAATTAAAAGACTGAGGATTTCCTATAAAAGCAGGGTCGACAAATACTTGAACTTTATTTTTAGGCATACCTGAAATTTTTGATAATGGAAGCGTGTAAGAACTATCAGTATTGTTAAAAATTGTCAAATACCAGCCATTCTTATTTTCAAAATTAGAATCAGATGGAAAATTGGGTATAATCACTGTATAGAATTGTTGTTGTTGTTGGTTTCTGCCATGTAAATTACTGGTATAATATATTAACCATAGATATACTGTCTCATACTTTTCATTTTTATTGGCATCTCCAGCCAGATCCATAGTCAATATCATTTTGTTGCCATCGTCGATCTTATTTACACTAGCAGAAATAATATCATGATAATCTCTGACTACAGGAAGTATCTTTGTACTGTAAATACTAATTAGTTTTACATCTTCTATACTGTCTTCGATTAGATTACTGCTGCTGGGTTGTTGAAATATAATAGTTGTAATTATATTATTATTATATGGAGGTAATAATGGGATAATAGTATTTGTTGTTGTTACCAAGAATGAAAATAGCATGGCTGATATAATAGCAACTAATAAAATTATAACAATAAAACTTTGCTTAGTATACATAGCTCAATTCACTTAAGATCTATAGCTAGTATGTTCTAATGTTTTTTGTTGTTGTTGTTGATTTGATATATTAGAAAAACATACCCAAATTCTAATTTCAAAAACAACAAATATGCTCAGGCATTAAAACTGCGCATACGCTGGATACAATATTGTAACGGACTCTGAGGGATTTGAGCTTTGGTGATAGAGCAGGGGGCTCATTCTATTTGGTTATTATGTAAAAAGAGTTCAATAGGCCGAGTTGTTTGTGAATTGTTATCAACATAATTTGTGAACGCGCCAGAAAATAAATTCTATTTGATAAGGCTTTCTTAACAAGTAAGTAGATGAGTATTAAAAGTAACCAAATTATTTATACAAACAATTCATAGTATGCAGCAAAGAAAGACTTTGAAATGCTTGTCGCTTAAACAACCCTATGCTGAGCTTGTGGCAGCAGGAAGAAAGACTATAGAGACAAGAACATGGAATACAAATTTCAGAGGCAAATTCCTTATTCATGCATCAAAGACTATTGACAAAGAGAGTTGTAACATATTTAATATTGACTGTAGTAAACTAACAAAGGCGCAGTAATAGGGCTTGCATTTCTATATAATGTCAAGAAATATAATAACGAGCAAGATTTTCTAGCAGACAAGAATAAACATTTTAGCATAAACTTTTGGGAACCTAAATATGGTTTTTTGCTAGAAGGTGCAAAGAAATTGAATAACCCAATACCTATTCCAGGACAGTTACGGTTCTTTGAGGTAAATCAAGTTATTATGAAGAAACAAACAACCATATAATCCTCTTGATGAACACGGTATGATGCACGGTTTGTTAGTAAAGAGGCATGTTACATTTGAAGAAAGAGAAAAGCTTAATCTACATTAGTAGAACAAACTAACCTTAAAGCTGTTATTCCCGACCTTAACATCGTCAATGTATGGACCCAAAGAGAACCATGATAAATCTGGAAAAGATTTTGGATTTAATTTTTTTTTTGAAATGATAAGACCAAAAACAGGTTATACACTTCTTAATCTAATGGTAGACTAAAAGAAAATATTGCACTCATGTCATCATGATTATTTTGTCCCATATGTTGCCATTGTAACGACAACAATACTTGTTGAAATATAGACTTGATTTTTACCATTTTAGTTAGGGATTTTTGTCACCTTCCATATCACTCCAGTATTTGGATAATACCATGGTAAAGGTTCTGGGAGTAAAGTATTATTATTATTATCATCATCAGGCAGAGTTGTTCTTATTTCAACTTTTCCAATGCTTGCAATATACAATACGTCTTCATTTTTATTGAACGCTATCCCAACTGGTCTAAAACTAGGATCAGGGAATTTGAGTGATAGAAAGTCGCTATAGTTGTTAGTTTCTGTATTGAACATTACCACTTTTTGTCCCACAATTTTTTCTTGGTTCTTTATGCTTTCTGGAGAATGTGAGATAGGTACCATTATTCCAAATTCACTTATAAAAGCCATACCTTCTAATCCAAAATTATTGGTGTTATTATTAGAAGAAGAAAAGTCAACTTGTGCCAATGCAGAACCAACTTCAAGTTGGACTAATGGTTTTTCGACCGGAGGATGATTTTGCATTAAAAACTCTAGGTATTGATTGGTATTGGAATTAGGTGACTGGAATTGAGGATCAGTTACTGGTTTACCATTACCAAAAAAGTCAGGCCAGCCGTAGAATTTACCAAGTCCATTTGGATCAGAGATATCTATGCTGTATACTTTTTCGGTATCATTGATTATGGGTCGACTGCCTCTTTCATCTGCACCATTCACAGTTACCAAAAGTTTTGTGCTATCAATAGGGGAAAAGGCCATTCCATATGCACTTCTAAATCCCCATCCAACCAACTTTAGATCTGTACCATCTAAATTAGCACTTAGAATGCAGCCATTACATTTTATATTTCCTTGAATAACCTGTCCTGGATATGTGGGAGTTCCAAAAGGAACAAATGCACCTGTAGTTGCAGTATCGTTAGGTTCTGCTGTAAGTGGATTTTTAGTTACAAAATTTTGTCCTGCTAGTGTTATGTTATTGGCGGGAATGTCATGAAACTGCGGTGCTATCTTTGTCCATCCAAGTTTAAAATTATCTTCCCCTACAACTCCACTGTTGGTTGCTTCACCTTGTCCAAAATATAATCTATTATCAGGTCCAATAGCTATCTGATTGTTGTGATGGTCTCCTAGGCTAGGCAATCCTACAATTATGTCTTTTACAAGTCCAGAGTCGGGTTCTACTGTTGAGATTACTCCCCTATGTGATACATACAGTTTTTCATCATAATATTCTATATCTGTGATTGGGCCATTGAGATTTCTATCAACTAGTACTGATACATTTCCATTATGATTATCTATTTTCGATATTTTTGGTGTTGGTACTAATCCACCGTAAACAAAACCTGCTTCTGAAATATACATATTATTTTTGTCATCAAAAGTAACACTGCTAGGTAACGTAAGATTCCACATAACTGGTTCAATTCTGTAACCAGGAGGAAGATTAAATTGGCTTACAGAGGGGGGATTACCAGAGTTAATTGCTGCCAAATCTGGTGGTAATAATGATAATGTAGATAATGATGATGATGTTGTTGTTGATGATGATACCAGTAAAGCAAGAGCTTTATCAAATGAATTGATATAAAAAAAAGACATCAGTAGCCCCAAAAGTAAAAGAAAGTTTGTTATAATAGTCAGCTGATACTTAATATTCATTTTTGATATTTCATTTTTGTTATAACGTTTGTCTATTTAAAAAAAGAAAATGGTGCGCACTGATTCTTCATATTAATAAGAATTGTTATGTCGAAAATATAATAAGATATTCTTGCATCATCACTTTTGTCTATTGTTTTTTTGTAGGTGTTATCTTCCACACTACTCCACTATAAGGAGTAGTAGGGGGATTCTCTGTAAATGACAAATTACCCCAGTCTACTATAAACAAAGCAGTGCCATTTTGGCTAAATACCACATCAGTAGGTCTAAAGCTTGTAGCAGCTTTATTTAGAGTTAGAAAGTCTGTAATTGTTTTATTGTCTATATTAACGTGTACAACATTTTGGCCAATTATCGTTCCTGGTGGAGGAAGAGATCGTGAAATTGGTGCATCTGTTCCCATCTGAGCTACAAAGGCTTCTCCTGCAAAGCCAAATGATTCATTTGCAAAGGCTATTTGGATGCCGGACGTATGAGGAGGCTCAAACAGTACCAATGGCTTTTCAACAGAAGGATTGTTCTGCATTAGAAATTGTAATGATGTATTTCCTTCTCCTCTTGGAGATTTGAATTTAGGATCAGTTACTGGTTCTGCATTTCCATAAAAGTCAGGCCAACCATAAAATGCGGTTTCATTCAACTTTACCTCATAAAATTTGTCGCTGTCATTAGCTATAGGCCTACTTCCTCTTTGGTCTGCTCCATGATTAACGGCAAAGAGTCTAGCTTCCTCGTTAAATGCTAGTCCTGTAGGATTTCTAAGACCCCATCCTACTAATTTAAGATCTGTACCATCTAAATTAGCACTTAGAATGCAGCCATTACATTTTATATTTCCTTGAATAACCTGTCCTGGATATGTGGGAGTTCCAAAAGGAACAAATGCACCTGTAGTTGCAGTATCGTTAGGTTCAGCTGTAAGTGGATTTTTAGTTACAAAATTTTGTCCTGTTAGTGTTATGTTATTGGCTGGAACATCATGTACATTTGGCTCATTTGGAAGCCATCCTATAATAGCATCATCTTCACCTACTACTCCACTATTTGTCGCAGAACCTATACCGACGTAGAGTCTTTTTCCATCTGGACTGAAGGTAATCTGATTATTTTGATGGTTTATGTTAGTTGGTAAACCTGCAATGATATCTTTAACTGCACCATTTGTAAGATTTACCATCGATACTTTGTGATTGTGCGATACATACAATGTCGTTTCATTATAATATACAACGTCTACTATAGGAGAATTCAGTCCTTTATCAACAAATACTGAAATATTACCGTTGGGAGTTACCTTTAAAATTTTTGGAACTTCAGGTAAACGGGTTAGTGGATACCCTGCTTCACCTATATACATATTCCCGTTTTCATCAAAGGCGAGACTATCTGGTGCGTTAAGATTCCAAACGATAGGTTCAATGGTATAGCCTGAAGTAAGATTAAAGTTATCTGTACTCGGAGCATTTTCACCTGATGTTTTTCCTATCAATTCCGACTGTGCTAATGCGTTCTTATTCTCAAATTGTAGAGGAGATTGTATAAAAAGAAACATTAAAGCAAATGATATGATAGTTGTTATTATTCCATATACTTTTATTCTTTCATTAAACTTTTTGTAAATGCATCTATAATCATTCATATTCGATATATACCATATAATAAAACATTTAAGTATATTATAACTAATCAAAATAAATTGAAGCATACGATGATTGATTGGTTCTTACAAATCATGTCATGTCATTTTGACGCAATACGGATTGAATATCATAAAAATTAAACCAACCCCATCTATATAATTATATAAATAGAGCAAAACCAGAAAGGGAGGAGATAATTACGTAATTATTATCTGACCCACAGTGTAAGAATCAAATTTGACGTTGTTAAAGGGCCTTTGGGTCTCTCACCATTAAGGGTGCGCGCTACATAGGGCTCAAACGTCCAACTGTAGCATCTTCATGAACATCTTAGACTTGGTAACGCCGTTTCAGTTGTCATCTCTGAGAGTGTTGAGTTACCGCAGGAGGACAGGCTGCGAGTCGATGCGGATGCGGAACAGAGTGTATGGCTTGCGGCGTAGGTCGCGACCTCTGTGGTAGCGCGCCTGGCGGTGCAACTGGTTCGCCGTGACGTAGAGATACCCATCCGCTGCGAGCGAGAGCGTATCAGGCCATAAGAGGCGCGGGTCATGAGTCACAGTCTCCCACTCACCGCCGGGGCGTCGGCGCAGGATTGCATTGTGCTCGTAGTTCGTCGAGTAGATATATCCTGCCGCGTCCGATTCAAGCCCATCCGAGGCGCCACCCCTGTCTCCCTCGTTAGTTACGGTGGCGGCTACCTCTTGGTCGTTAAGTGACCGGTCTGCGAGTGCGTCCGTGTCCACGCTGTAGAGCTTACGGCTGCCAAGTGGGCAGTAGTATAGACGTGCCCCATCCGCGCTGATCGCGATGCCGTCCGAGCCCATCCCAGCACCCTGCTTCACAGATCCATTTGGCTGATGCTCCAAGAAGGGTCTTCCTTCTACAATCGGGAGAAAGGTTTGCAACTCCTCTGCCTTCGTTGATGGATGGTCGTGGAGTCGACGCCAGCTCTCGCCGGACGCCAAGTCCACGACGATGACTCCGTTCGGTCCCTTTTGTGCCGAGTCAGTGATGAAAGCCATACCTTTGCTGCCGCGCCGTAGATCAAAGCGCACGTCATTAAGGTAAGTTGTCGGCAGAGCCACATTCTGAGGGAAGAGAATCTTCTTGATTACCTGATCCGTCGTCAGATCAATGCAGACCAGTTTCGGCCCACCGTATTCGGTTGGCTGGAAGAGCGGGCTGCCAGTGTCGAGAATCCACAGGTGATCTGCCGGATCGACTACGACTGATTGCACCGACACGAGTGCCGCCGCTGGATCGTCTGGGTTTGTTTGATTCATCGCCTCATCAGGGTAGGCGACCGCCTCGCCGCCGCGGATTTCAGCGACCATGAATGAGACCTCGTCGCCCCACTTTGGAAAGTTGACGAAGATACGTCCTTGCTGCGATACCGTTACACCGGTCGGCATCGCACAGTTAAGGTGAGCAACCGGCTCCAACGCACCCAGCGGCTCGTCGGCTGGCAACTCCTGCGCCGGAATGGCTGTTGGCGATGTCTCTTTTCGATGATTGACTGACATGGCTTGTTACTCCTTCTGTCCTACGTTAACCATATTTCTTTCTCCATTTATAGAGACGTATGATGTCCATAAGGAAATTTATCATCTTAAGCTATTTAGGAATTTTTCTGAGGCATTCCGGGTTAGAATTCAGAAGAGAGTTGACGTTAAAACCAAGACCGGCAGTCCAATATCTATCCAAAAAAACGTTCTTCAAATATGGGGCAATATCTATCATTGCTATCTATGCCTTTTAGTTCCTCACAGGAAACCATGACTACTACTGATGATAATGCTAAGATGAAGGCGAATATAGAA
>DASQRW010000213.1:0-12076 GCA_035642715.1 Nitrososphaeraceae archaeon
ATGCGAAGAGCTATCGTGACAGTAGCATTGGAATAAGATATTCATGTCGAATGGCCTCATGCGGCTCTTGTGGAATGAAAATTAACGGAATTCCAAGACTTGCTTGTTACACAAAGATTTCAGAGTTAGAGGGTAGTACAATCACCTGTGAACCTCTTGCAAATTTCCCTCATATTCGTGACCTTGTAACAGACTTTTCACAATTTTTTAATCACCACAAAGAAATGAAGCCCTATATACATAATGAGAACGCAGATATAATAGACAGGCAAAAATTATCCGAATTCAAACAAAGTTCAGAAGATGTTGACAAATATTTACAGTTCTCCTATTGTATCAAGTGTGGGTTATGTTACTCGGCATGTCCTACTGTAGCCACGGATACAAAATTCCCTGGTCCTCAGGCTCTATCACAAGCTTATAGATACTATGCAGATACACGAGACAATGATAACAAGGAGCGAATTAATATTGTAGATGATAGACATGGAATTTGGAGATGTCATTTTGCTGGCTCATGTAGTGCAGTTTGTCCAAAAGGTGTAGATCCAGCTTTGGGAATTCAGTTACTACGAGGTCATCTTATGGGACTTTCAAAAAATGAAAAAAAAATAGCAAAACTGGAGAATCGAAGTAGAAATTGATACAAAGGGAAGGCCAAAATAATTTCATTTTGCATCTCTGCTAATTCGCTATGTGGTGAGATTTAAAAAACAGGCTTATCATAGGATCAATTAATCAGATTCTGATATTGATGAGTCAAGGATGAAATGAAATAGATATCTAGCTTGAAAAGACTTATTGGAAATGATAACGTTAACTTTATGCTTATTCAGACTAAATTTGGATTAATTTAAAAATTTCAGGATTTAGGCGGAAGCTTATTTTCATTTACTTGCTTATTTATCGCATCAGCCATGAAGTGGTTGCTAACATTGACTTTGACACCTTCAATCCCTTGAACTTTATAGACATTGTCTCTGACATCTTGAGCAATCTTGAAACCAAATACTGCGGGACAGAACGGGCTTGTTAAGTGTAAATCGATATCTACATTCGCTGCATTAATATCTACTTTGTCAACTAATTCTAATTCCATTATAGAGACTCCAATTTCTGGATCCACAATCTTGGTTAATTCATCAAATATTAATCTACGAGTGTGCTGAATATCCTGACTCATGACAACATTAAATTTGTACAAACCCTATATAACTATTGCACAGAATTGGGAAAAGTTAAACTGTCTCATGGATCTTAAATGATATAGAATCAAAATTATATGCATTAATAGATTTTGATTTTTTTTTCAAAAAAAAAAACAATGGCTTTGGCTCTGTCGTCATATATAATATCTTAAAATAAAACTATTTTATTAGTCTATTTATGTATCGGTCACGACCGAGAGGTACCCTCGATGATGATACTTTGAAGTTTCTCTCCTCCATAGATATTGATCAAGGCATATTAAATTATGACATAATAGGAAGCGAAGCACATTCTATGATGTTGTATGATATTGGCATTTTGTCTATGTCAGAATTAAAGAAAATCTTGCAAGCTTTGGAGGATATTAAAAAGAATCCTTTACAGCTAAAAACAGACACTTTTGAAGACATTCATGAATCATTAGAAGCATTTGTGATAAAACAAGCCGGCATTGATGCTGGCGGTAAAATGCATACTGCAAGATCGAGAAATGATCAGGTAATACTTGACATTAGAATGAAGGTGCGTGACGATATTAACAATATTTGTCTAGCAATTATTGATCTGATTGATTCTCTATTGGAAAAGGCAACCGAGAATAAAGAAAGTGTAATGCCTATGTATACTCATCTTCAGCAAGCTCAGATAGGAACCTTTTCTCATTATCTTTTGTCCTATTCCGATGCACTTTTTAGAGATATGGATAGGCTTTATATTACATATGGAAGAAACAACCAATCACCGCTGGGCGCTTGTGCAATAGGTGGATCAACCATTAACATTGATAGAAGAACAACTGCTGTTTTCTTAGGCTTTGATGGATTAATAAGAAATTCTGTTGACGCAACTAGTTCACGGGATGCGCTTATAGAGTATACTTCAGGGATCTCAATCTTCATGACTACGTTAAGTAGATTGGCGGAAGATTTTATACTCTGGTCGACAGCTGAGTTTGGATATTTGGATATCTCTGATGAATATAGTTCCACATCTAGCGCAATGCCGCAGAAAAAGAATCCAGATCCTTTAGAACTTGTCAGGGCAAAAACATCCTCTGTTCTTGGTAATTTGGTATCGATCCTCTCAATTGTAAAAGCTCTTCCATCGGGCTACAGCAGAGACCTGCAAGAGTTAAAACCCCATCTATGGAGAGCATCAAGTACTGCTCTTGAAGCTGTAAAAATAGTAAACAGAGTTGTAAAATCAATTGATGTTCATACAAGGAGAATGCAAGAGTCAGCAAATAATAGCTATGCTCTATCAGTTGATATTGCAGAACAATTAGTTGTAAAGAAAGGAATACCATTTCGTATTGCTCACAAACTAGTTGGATCTCTTGTTGAGAAAGCAGCTCGCAAAAATAAAACCCAGGTTATAATGTTAGAAGAACAAGATATTAAGGAGGTATTGGAAAAAATTGAATTACATCTACAACCAAACGAATTATTACATTTGATTCAAGAAGTTACTCCTCAAAGAGCTCTTGAGTTACGAATCTCTTTTGGTTCCCCAAATCCAAAAGAACAGGAAGAAATGATTATCCTTTCTAGGCGTAGGCTCGCCGGTTATAAAGAGGGAGTTCCAAAACGGAAAAAGTACGTCGATGCTGCTTTCCAAAACCTTACGAGAACTGTTGAAAATTACTTAAAAGACTAAATTGTCAATGATAACAATAAGGATCTTCTATGATGATAACTTTTGCAGATAGCTTAGCGATAAATTGCATCGAGTCATCAAATATATAATATTGATTATCAAAAAATATAGAGAATAACATCAAAAATTTATAATACCAATTCGCTTGAATAATTTTGTTTCCTGGGAAAAGTAGGTAATTATACTTCACTATGTTGTATTTGGTATTCTTTATTTTTTAGAAGTAATCTAGAAAGTTGCCGTTTTTATTGTTCAAACATAACGGTAAATAGCAGAGATTGATGATGTTTACTGCCATAAGTATCAATATTATTGAAGATGGTTCCTCTATCATAATTAAACGAAAAGAAAACTTAGCCCGGCCCAGATTCGAACTGGGGTCAAAGGCTCCAAAGGCCTCTATGCTTGGCCACTACATTCGACGGAATTTCACTTTCCTCTACCGGGCTTCCGGGCATATTTTCGTATATTTTACTATCTTTAGAATGTTACGCAGGGTTTGTTATAAATGAAAACATCTTATCAATGGGATCATCCATACTATCAAGTATATGCCTCGCTCGATTCTTTTGAGTATTACTATAGTGTTTGTCTAATAGCATCTTCTTACTTAACTGAACAAGGTCTCTAGAATTACTGGCCCGTTTTACAAGACCTGACTTGATCAAGTACCTTTCAATGTAAAAGCGAACAGGAGCAATAGAGATAGTAGGTTTTCCAAGTAATGATGCTTCGGCTGTCATTGTCCCTCCAGCCCCTATGAATAAGTTAGCTAATGATATTAATAAGGTGCCGTCGAGAACATTCTGTATAATATGTGCTTTTCCGTCATATCTTTTTGTTAATTTGGTTATCTGGTCTTCATATCTGCACAGAATAATTATGTTAGTCGCCGCAGATAAATTATCTACAATAGCATCAACCATAGAGATACTGTTTTCTAGCTTTTTGTCTGCGATATAGGAAGCTTTTGTCTCTTCTAATCTAATCAAAACATTCTTTTTCGATATTTCAAGACCGATTTCATTGATCAAATTGGATGGCGATGATGAAGAAGAAGATAAAGGAGGGTTCCGTTTGAGCCACACAACAGGATCTAACGCTCTATATCTCGTTATCCTAGTACTTGGAATCCCAAATTTATTCCATGCAGAATAAGGTATAACCCACGGAGAAAACAGATGGTCTATAAGTGGTATTGTAAGTCTTGCAACGGCTTCAGCATGGGGGGAATCATTGAATCCAATATGGCTGACTCCAAGTCCAAATGCAACTCTAGCTGCTTCGGGCGAAGAAAAAGATATCGCAACATCGGGCTCGAATTGCTTTACTAGATGAGCGAGTTCAAATATCCTATTAGCACTTTCACACAGTTTTTCGTATTTTCCGGCTCCGCCGTGTCTTCCAACAATTTTAAGATGAAGCTGCTTAATCTTTGATAGCTCTACTACTTCTCTATATTCCCTGGATGTGCATAATGATTCATGACCAGCTTCCTTAAACAAATCTATTGCAGGTTTAAAAAACATTACCTGTTTTGGTGTTAAAATATCAAACCAAACTCTCAAAGTTAATCAAATGAGGGGATTGCAATGGAAAAACCTTTTCTTTAACCCTCCTTTAGATAGCTAAGGAGATCGGGGCTATGCGTATATGGAGGGGGGTTGTTATATAATTTGAGCGCCGGATCAGAGTCATCCTCAACAACAATAACTGCGGCAGTATATGGACTAAGTACAGAAGGGTACCGCATTGCCTCTTCTATTGCAATTAAAGGCTCAAAGGTTTCGTTAATCGATGAATCTGCTCGAATGGCTATAACACTAAAGCCAGATATTGCCCGGACCTATCCCAATGTGAGCGCTTTGATAGAGGATGAGCCCTTATTAGGTCTTGAACCGATTGACGTTGCAATTAGCGATGCTGCCTATATATTTTTTGCACCACGAATCCGGAAGATAGGACAAGAGGTAAAGAGTGATGTTACATCCAAGTTTAGGGATGCAATTAGAGCCTTGAAAAGAGGTTCTTCAATTATCTATACTCTTCCCACAGGAATAGGTGGGAGTAATGAGAACATTGCATTAATCGAACATATAACTGGTATGTCAGTAGGCAAGGATGTTTTCTATTATTATATGCCAATCAATACAGATGATGTTATAGCCTCTGAAACTTTGATAGGTTCATTAAAATCAAGACAGGATACACACATCACCAAAATGCTATATGATCCTAACATGCATGGTAAATTGAATTATGTAAATGTTATTTCTGCAGAATTTGTCCATTCTATCAAGATCTTAGGACATTATACAGGGATGGCCAGCATCTTAGAAATCTGTAAACATACCCACGATGCTAATAGCCGTAGGGAAGTTATGCATCACGGATACAGCGACATATATCTAGATGATGTTGCAAATGGATTGTATGACCTAAGAGCGATCAGTTCATCTCTGAGCGGCGCAGGACCATTGATGTATCTCGTTAATGGTACTCTCAAAGCCATAGAAGGTTATATAAAATACCTGATAGATGAAATAAGAGATATTTTAAGGAAACGCGACCTGAAGGCAAGTAGAACGAAAGTGGCCATTGCTTGGACATTAGATCCAAACGAGATGAGAGGAGACAAGATAGAATTACTATCTTCCCTTGAATCAAGACTTAAAGATTATATAGGAGACGTTGAGCGACAGCAAGGTGTTGCTTTTGATCTATATCCAAGTGATAAAACGATGATAGTTGTAGCATGTTCTAAGTATGATTTTGCCAAAGTTATATCTAAGAACAAACAAAACTCAGATTTTATATTAATGAAGGCAAATCCTGCGTGCGAAACTGCAGTTGATAAAGTTTCATAAGAATAATAATAATTAAGAAATTAGAGTAATCAAGACTTTCTAAACGGCTGTTAATCTTTATATATATAGTAATAATAAGATATCTTGAATATTCTACAGAAAAATTAGTAGTCATCAGATGGAAAGTTTTATTCAGGTTTAATTATCGGACATAATTCGGGTTAAGATTTTACGACAAATTAATGGGAATTATTTGATTCCCAATCAGCTTTTTTCTTGTCATATTCACTTCTAGAATATTTCGCTTTAGCAGGGTGGCCCATGACAACCACGTTGGGTGGGACATTTTTTGTTACCACTGCCGCCATTGCGACTATACTGTTTGTTCCAATTCTTACTCCAGGCAGTATTGCCGCTCTACTGCCAATAACTGCATAATCCTCTATGACAACTCCAACCATTTTTCGGCTCATAGGATATGGATCATTAGTAAAGGTAGCGCCTGGACCAATGAATACGTTTTTTCCTATTGATGTTAATGGGGGAATATATACAGTACCTTCAATTCTTGTATTATCGCCGATTTTTACTTTGTAATCTATATGAGTCAGTGAACCAATCATAACATTATTACCAATTATTGTATCGTCTCCAACATATGCAAAATGCCATATCTTTACATTTTTGCCAATTCTCGCAGTAGTTGAAATATAGTTTGTTACACCGGGAGCATTAGTATAATTATTACTATGACTATTTGTAGCATTATTAGTATTATCATCATCTTGCATAACTTATCCTCCTCCTATTTCTCTTCTTTATAGTTCTTTATATCCGAAAGATGCCAAGGATTTCCATGCTTTATAACTTTCTCAGGAATTTTATCACTCCATTTCCGCAGAAAGTCAATATCTGTTTGCTTTTCACGAAGTTCATCTGGTAGCATGACTGGAATCTCTTCTATAATTGGATAATAACGAGAGCATTTCGTACAAAATAAAATACCTTCAGATATGACAATATCACTGTTATTATAATTATTATTATTGTAATTATATTTTTTTATATTAATTTCAAACAATTCTAATGGATAGTGTTTGTCTATAGGGCATGCGAGGATATCAAGCATTGATTTTTTCATGTATCATTTCAGATCCAGATAAATTGGGGAGCCAGTATTACTAGATAAAAGTGCTGCTTCTGCTACTCGTGTAACATTTGTTGCATCAATTGCCGAAATAACTGGCTTGCTAATTTTGCCATCTATCGTATCCAATAGACTTTGTAATTCCAAGGTCAAGGGTTCTTGAAATTGTTGACGGCGTGGAATTACAGTAGATTCTTCATGGTCAATGGTAATTTCTTGTGTGATAAAGTCTCCGGCTATTATACCATTAGTACATACTGCACTAAACTTTCTAACTTTCTTTGGAGTAATCCAGTTTGATGCGATAATAGCTACTTTTTGACTCTTGAAACCAAGCATAATAGTTGCAAAATCTTCATAAGAGTGGAATTTTTTACCGGAAAGAGCAAATACAACTTGTGGCCTACAATTGAACAGAAGCATCGCAGTATCGATATCATGAACCGAAGTATCGTAAATTATTCCAACATCTTTGACATGTAATGGCATTCTGCTTTCTCTATGAAATTCCATCATTAATAGATCACCATACTTACTGCAATCTATAAGCTGTTTAACTTCTTGTACAACAGGATTGAACCGCTCAATGTAACCTACAGTCAAAATGACTTTCTTTTTTTCAGCTATATCCATCATCTCTTCGCATTCTTTGGAAGAAAACGCAAGCGGCTTTTCAACAAAAACATTAATTCCTTTTTCCATTATTCTTTTGGAGATAATAGAATGAGTTTTAGTAGGTGTACATACCAGACATGCATCTAATTTTCTCTCCTTGTCAAGCATATCGTCTATGGAAGAATATAATCTTGTACCATACTTGTCTGCTATTTCTTTACCACGCTGAAGGTCAATCTCGCATATCGCTACTAAACTACCTAAATCATGCAGAACTCTTGCGTGATTCTTACCCCATCCTCCAACACCAATAATAGCTAGTTTAAACTTGTCTTCTGTTATTACCATACCGGGGTTAACCAACTCATAAAACCTTCAACATTTGCAGAGACGATTTCTGAGTATTTTTCGCGAATACTCTTTGTAACAGAGCCTTCTATTCCGTTACCTATCGTTCGATCATCAATACTTGTGACTGCGATGATTTCGGCAGCGGTCCCTGTCAAAAATATCTCATCTGCAATATACAATTCTGTCCTAGATATAGAACGCTCCTTTACTTTATACCCTAAATACTTTGCAATGGTTATGGCAGTATCACGTGTAATTCCTTCTAGTGCAGAACTAGCTATAGAGGGAGTATAGATGTTGTTATTCCTCACTAAAAATATGTTTTCACCCGAAGCCTCACTGACATATCCGTCTCTATCAAGCAAAATGGATTCGTCATAACCATTACGTTTGCTTTCTTGTGTTGCAAGTATCGAATTAAGATAATTTCCCGCAGCTTTCGCCATAGGCGGAATTGCAGTATCATGAATTCTACGCCATGATGAAACACATGCTTTGATGCCTTCTCCGTTGAAATATTTTGCTAATGGAAAAATTATAATCGCGGTATGAGTTGGAGATTCTCTGGTAATATTTAGATCTATTCCATGCAATCCTACAAATGTCAAAGGTCTTATATAGCATGACTCTCTGAGTCCTGTCTTTTTTAATAACTGCGTTGTTGCTTCACAGAGCTCTTTTGCTGTATAATTAAGAGCAATAGAATATACTGACGCAGAACGGTGAAGTCTTTTCATATGCTCGTTCAATTTGAATATGTATAAATTATTTCTAGAGGCATATGCTCGAATACCTTCAAAAACGGCAGTTCCATAATGTAAAGCATGAGTCATAATAGGGACAGTTGCCTCGTCCCATTTAACAAATCTACCATCAAACCAGATGAATTCTGCGCCCTTTGTCTTCATCTAAGGCAAAGTCATTTTTGGATTATAAAAATCTTCAAAAAAGACCTTCTTTGGGAAATTTCATTCCCATTAGCCTCATCGTAAAATCTGGAGATCGTGCATATTTCTCTATGATTTTCCAATTTTCATTAATTAAACTAGCAACTTCTTCTGGCACCTTATCATGCCATGCTTCAGCGTCGTTTACCGTTCCTTTGATGGCTTGAAGATAAAGCATTTCTTTCACATTAGAAGCAGAAATTTCCAGTCGTTTGAATTTATTTGGATGAAGTTTGTATAATTTCAATGCTATACTCTCTATTTCATCGCCTGTGTAAGCAACGAAATCATTTTCTTTAATATTTCTAACTATTTGATTTCGCAAAACCCAAGAATAAGGAGAAATCAAAGGTGGTAGGTATTTTATGAAGGGGTAAAAAAATGTATAGTCTGGTAAAATTGAAATCTTGTTATTATGGCTAAACACAGATTCTACCATAGCTTTTCTAATTTTATAAGGAAATGGAAAGCTTCTAGTATTAATCTCCTTTCCGCCTTTTAGAAATCTCACTGGAAAAATATAGATACCATAATCTTTCTTTAGAAATGAACTGATGATCGTTTGATGTGCCTTAGTCAATGGATTCATGTGAGCAAGATAGATTATAGCTCGTCTTCCCATTGCTTTAGTAAAATATAACGGGATATAAGAACAAAAAGTATCGGAGGGCGCTTAAGAACTTCTCTTTACTTCAATTTCAATCGTAGAAACATTGCGCGTCCTACCGTCCTCGGATTGAACTGTTTCGGAGCCAATTCTTACATCACCTATATTGTATCCAGCACTCTCCATTCTCTTCAGAATGATTTGAGAAACGTCTACTGCTCTTCCGATGCTCAAACCTCTTGCCTTAATTGTTACTGAAGGCTGGTTAGCAAGCTGAATGAGTGTCGACGTGACGTAGGCCATCAAAGGTTTCTTTCCTATGTAGATCGCATCACGAATTCCTTCTTTATTTAGTTGTTGATTCTGTTGTGGTTGTGGTTGTGGTTGTGGTTGTGGTTGTGGTTCCGACATAATACAAGTAAATCCTTAGGATAATTTAAATCTAGAAGATGGTAGTCTAGTCTTAAATAATCGTTTTTAGGCTATATAAAGTAATTTGGTATTTTAAATGATAAATAAGATTTGATGAATATTAATTTTGCTCATATAGACTCGTATTAATATAAAGGATGACCTACTTATCTCCTGACGAACTTCGTCAAAAATGTAAGCACATCGTTGCAGTCGAATTTGGTGTTATACTAAGAGAGGGTTTCTAGACCAGAAGTATCGTGGAAAAAAGGAGTACCGCTAACAGAGTATAGGCATACTCCTTGGATATCTAAAGGATAACATCGAAGATATAATGAGTACGGCCATATTCAAAGTTCTAATGCAGCATTGTAATCACTACTTTACTGTCTATGTAGGCTTGAAAAGATTTATGCTCACCACAACTAATTACCTTTGCAATCGAGACTCTACTGTACAGGAGATTACTAAATAGTGCGCAGAAGCTAGATACAGAGCAAAAGTTAGTTATGCTTCTATTTATAATGGATAATGAACTATGTCATATTGATGAATATCTAGAATTCTTGAAAAAATTACTTAACATTTTAGACGTTTGGCGAAGTGATGAACTATAGTTAAAATTAAAAGGAAATATAAAATAATTGTTTAATCTAATTATGAAATCAGTTGTAGGCAAACCAAGAAGTAGGCGATGAGAATGTCCGTAGCTGATGTAAGACGAATGTCATAAAAGGATAAAGAAATAGGGCACAAACTCAACTTTTCTGTTATGATCCTTATAGATATGATTTACTCTATAACTTAAGTAGTGAGCATAAAGGATTATTGAAAGAAGCATCGTTTAGTATTTTTTGAATACAATCGACTTCAAGATGAATTCTTATAGTGCTATATTTTATTAAGTGATTATTTCAATAGAAAATAGACATCATAAATAATCATAAATATATATAATATCGATATATCTTATCCCATGATAGTTTACATTGTATCACAGTTTAAGCAGACGATATATAACGAACGTAAATAAATACATTTAATAACTTCGTCATAGATGGTTTTTTATTATGACAATGCCAAAGGGATTCGGTTCACGGCCTCATAATGGTGGAAAAAGAAACTTCAATGATTGGTGGAATACTGTACCAGCAGATTTAAAGCAGAAAGCTCGCCAGGGAGATGAGCAAAACAAGCCGTTGTTAAACCAAATTAACTATGTACTTTTACATCTTCATTTAGCGGGCAAACATGATGTTAAGCCATCCCACGAGGAGCTTAAGGACTGGCTTCATAGCGGTCAAGTAGATGTACTTAGGATGACGGCGAAAAAATAGAAATAGAAAATCCTAAATTATTTTTTTACTTCAAATATCTTTTATTTACTAAAGTCCTTATTAGTATATGCATGATAAATGTATTAGTTGATCATTTTGTTTGAGCCGCTATCTCTTTACGACCGTATATTTGAGACATATGATTTAGTGGAGTACTCTTAAATATGTTAAATAAATTTCTTAAGTCAATTGTATTACAATGAATCGAAGCACAATTTAAAATCTAATAATTCCTTTATATTAACATATGATGATTAACAACTTTCTCTAATAACAGAAATAATTTGTATGCTTTTAAATTCATTGTTGTATATATATAGTAACTATGAGTAAATCTAATAACAACAATGAAAAAACAGGACAATCATCAAGCCATTGGGCAGAATTGATCGAAGAATTATTTGATAGGTTAACTGGTAAAGGAGCATCGGTAACTTACTCCTTTGAGAATTTCGTAATAGACATTCCTAAAGCGGTAGGTCCAAGAGGTCAAGAGTTAGGGAGCGCTAAATGGACCGTTAACGGCAAAATCCAAATAACAGCAGAAAAGCATATTGGCTAAGGCGGATTAAAAGAACACTATTTCATCATTAGCGTGAAACTACAATAGAGCCGATACTTCAGATACATAAATGATCAAAAGATTCATGGTAGTAAAAGCTTTGAAATGTGAACAAACGCAATTACAATAAGATTGAGAGAAAAAAACAATCACTAATAAGAGACGATATAGATGTTGATTAGTGATTCGTTGATTTTTACATATATATATCTTGAATTTACTGAAGAAGAAATAGAAGACTTGTTTGAGAATGTCCGACTAGCGCAAGAGTTTGTTGAGAAATTTAGCAATAGGTATATTCTGTCCTGACCATCAAGAGAGAGAGGAGAAACAATATTGGAAAGGTGTAATCCAACAGACTAGAAGTAATAACTAGGAGTCAATAGGGTCAATAGGGATACACCAGAATGAATCAAGCAGGAGAAAT
>DASQRW010000214.1:0-12149 GCA_035642715.1 Nitrososphaeraceae archaeon
GGCAATATTTCTGGGTCTATTCCAGTACCTGTATCCTTGACACTAACAATTACTTTACTATCTTTCTCTTCTGTGATAATAGATATAGTTCCTTCTTTGGTAAATTTGATAGCATTATCTAGTAAGTTTGAAATAACTTGAATGAGTCTTCCTCTATCTGCTTCTACAAATATATTATCTTTGTTATTAGGTTCATACAATAACTTTACCGCTATGTTATCTCTTTCAATACGATTTCTATAGTCATCTATAATACTTGATATCAAATCAGATAGGTTAAACCGTTCTTTATTTAATTTTAGAGAATGACTTTCTATTTTTGTAACATCAAGTATATCTTCTGTAAGTCGTTGTAGTCTTTTTGCATTTCTTGTGATAATAGATAGTAAATCAACCTGTTGGGTATCTTTTATTTTAAAGCGAAGAACTTCAGTTAAACTGAGTATTGGCTGTATAGGAGTTCGTAATTCATGAGCTGCTATATTGATAAATTCGTTTTGCATCTTATCATGAACTTTTAGCTGTTCATTTGCTGATTCCAGTTTTTTGTTGGTTTGTACAAATTGCTTATTTGATTCATCTAATTCTTTTGTCCTTCTTTTTACCTCTCTATCCAAGCTGCTGTTCCATTTAATAAGAAAGACAATTAGAATTACAACTGCAGTAGTTATGCCTGCGAGTAGTGAAAATGTCTGTAATCTTTGTACAGAAATTACATCATTGATCTGCGAATAAATTGCTGAAGTAGGTGTTATTATAAAAATAAAATATATGGGTTTTCCTGCAACAAAAATAGGAGTCCCCGTGTTTAGTCTTTCACCATTCTTAAATTCGTAAATACCAAAATCTTGTTTTCCAGACAATACTGTTTGTATGATGTTATTTAGCATCGTGTTGTGTTCTGTGACATCTTGTGTGTAGCTGCCAAAGAATGGTGTCCCAATAAATGATTTAACTGGATGAATTAATTGAACAGAGTTTCTATCCATAACTGCCAGATACTGTGATTTTATGTCATAGGTATTTCCATAATATTCAAAAAATGGTATTGTGGGTATTTCTGCTCCTACTAATCCAACGTATTCTCCAGTGTCTCTGTTTATTATCGGATAAGTCATGGCTATCCTATATTTGCCATCGATTCCTTCAAAGCCATTGGAAAACGTTGGGGTCAGAGTACGTCTGGTCTCTTTCACATAATCTCTAAATGAAATATCGATGTTAATGAAACTTTTTTGTCCTTTTGAAACTATATTAGAAGTTATAATGTCATCTTTATCAGCAATGAAAAGTCCATCAACTGTAGTTAGAGTATTGGCTTGACTATATTTTTCTTGCATTAGCTTGTTAGTTTTATCGCCTGATAGTGTCCCTTGCTGCAAATATGCAGAGTCTGCTAAACCCTGAAGAATAGACATAACTAGACGGAGATCAGAGCCAATATGTTGTGAAATAGCCTGTGTAGCTTGGACCTGACGCTCTTGTTGCTGCTCAAATAGACTGTTTCTGATACTATGCTCGGTAATATTCTGAAGATAAAAGAATAAGCCGTATGAAATGATAATAATTAAAATAATAGAAATAATGCTTATTTCTTTGACTCTTCCGGAGAAGAGGTTCATGTAATTTTCACTCGTAAATTAATGCTAACAGTGTGTATATATATATAATCTGTCTTTCTCCAATAGAACTCGACCGACTTAGGTACTTGTAATTCTTGCTTCCTCCCTTCCTTCCTTCCTCCCTTCCTTCCTTCCTTCCTTCCTCCCTTCCTTCCTTCCTCCCTCCCATCTCCCATAGGCAATAGTGAGTGCTTGTAGGTTGTAACCCTTGATCCTTCTTTTTGTCTATTCTAGTTCTACTGATTTATCGTTTATTGTCGCTATCTTCTATAGTATTTTCTTTTTCCACTATTTCTTCAATTAATGTTCTCTTGTCATTAGTCTTCTGGATCTTCTACTTCGCTGTCAGACCGCTGCACCTTCATCATCATCCTCTTCATCTTCTCTATTATCATTGATCTTCAGCCGCTGCTGCTCAAACGCGATCTGAGTAGTTGTGGTGTTCTGTTTTGCTATTTTCTTTAGTGCTTCGATCTTATCAGTTTTAAAACCCTGACAGTCCCGCAGATTACATTCCATGATTATCAAAGCCTCGTATAAAGTCTCAAATGCAACATCAAAGGGTATCTCATGCTTCACAATGCAGTCAGTAATAGCGACGCCTAATATACGCGATTTATCTAACAACATCTCCTTATTGATATGTTCTTGTATTGCTTCTGCTTCCTTCCCTTCCTCTTCATCATATTTCTCTTCTTTCTTCTCATCATTCATTCTCTTTATTTTCTCCTCCTTCTAGTTACAAGGGATATTTGACTGAATTGAATACTCTCTCTCAGTATTTTGTTATTATGGTATTTTTTAAACGCTTTGATAACTTGTGGTATATACTGGTTAAGACTTCATTTAATGTTTTTGCATTGAGTATCTATCCAGAATAATAAGACTCATATAGAGATCATGAAGGTCTACATGGATTACAAAATATAGGGAAGCCAATCTATACACTGTGCAATAATAATTAGTTGCTGCTCTAGATCTGACTCTGATTGTTGCTTCTGCTCTTTTCAGAAGTGGTACTCAATCAGTCAGTCTTACTTCTATTTGGCACAATAAGAAATCGAAATATTCAAGATCTCTAGCATATCTTTGAAAGTATAAACTAATCTACACAGATGATGGGATGATAAGGAGGTCTGAATTCTAAGGGGAATATTAGAGGGACTACTTTATAGATAATCCTGATGAGATTAAGAACCGCTAATCACTTTTAAGAATTATTACTGATTTACATTGGCTTGAAATGGAGATAAAGTAAGACTAATAGTTCTCCATTAGATATTCTTCTACGATTTCATAGTTAAGCCTATATTGTACCGTTGACTTTTGACTTTTCTTTAGAATCCAGATTATATGGTAATTGGTGTATGCAAGTATTAGCTTTTGTTATAAAATAATATTATTGAAAGAACAGACATACTGATTTTTAAGATACTACTATTAACAGAGAGTCATGACAGATACAACTAAACTAAAATATAGAGTTAACTACAACTATGCCATTTACAATTTCAAAACAAAAGAATATGAAAGTAAAGAAGCAATTTATCATAGCTATGACCAAGTGAGGGCAAACCGTTGGAAATGTGAGAAATGTCAAAGCTTGTTTGCAAGTTTTAGAGAATTAAAAATTCATAAAAATGAATACCATTCTTATTAGATAAGTTTCCCACCCCTGCCGCTAGGACCACCACCATCATCTTCATTATTTAGAATGCAGATCCTCTTAGTTGTTCTACAGCATAATGTCGTTAGTCTGGAAGCTTTTAACTACTTGTATTTTAAGAGATTGAGAATCAGCGGCAGCAAGAAAATTATGATGTTGTAGCTAGAGATCCCATTAGAATTTTTTATATTGACAATAGCATTTTTGCTTTTAGAGGCTCATTATTGTCGTAAAATGGCGTGTTACCTATTCCAATGATATGCTCCTACATATGCCTCATAATAATAATTATAGGAAGCACAACAAATGTCAATAAAATAAGACATCTCTGCCTTTGAAGATATATTAGACCTAAGCAGGTGTTTCTGCTACAATGATTCAAAGGAATTCAAATTGATTAGTCCTGTTCTAAGTCATGCTCAAGAAAGTAGGTTGGACGCTTAAGAGAAAGACCTCCATCTACATCTAGAATAGTTCCTGTAATATAGCTTGCATTATCAGATGCAAGAAATAGAGCTACTTTAGCTATTTCTTCTGGTTGTCCCATTCTATGAATAGGAATTTCACTTTCCTTTTGCTTTTTCTTTTCTTTATTATCAAGCAGTTCTTGGTTTGTATTAGTAGATATAATACCTGGTGCTATGCCGTTTACTCTTATGCCTATGTCTGCTAGTTCCAGGGCAAGTGTTTTAGTTAGAGACTCAACACCTGCCTTTGAAGATGTGAATGGATTTATACCGGACTTTGAAGCCTCATATGTCTCTGAATCAGATTGAGATATTGACTCATGACATGACGAGATGTTAATAATGGAGTAATTTTTCTCATCCTTATTCAACATTCGTTTTACTGCTTCTTTGGTACATAGATATGATATACACTTGTCAATAAACTATATTATCATAATAACGTCATTTGTTACTAATTTTATTGTGAACCTAGAGTAAAGGATAGTCGGGGTAGGAGGATAAGATTACAAGGTGAAGGAAAGAATAGTAGCGAAGAAAACATTTACAAAGCAAAAGGCATTGCAATGATATTATACTTTGTAAAGTCGGCTATGCTAGATAACAAAAATATTCCCATATAATAAGATGAAAATAATTCAATTTTTAGCATTCGCTTATTTTCTTAATCAGTTATGCTTCTAATTTGTTAAAAACCATTACAATTGAAATTATTATTATTAGTATTAGTATTGTACTGTACTTCGACATTCAGCTGGCTTTACTCCTTCCTGCGTATTAATAATTTCCTGGATACCTTTTCGCAAAAACTGAGTAGAATTTAATGAAATCTTTTTTCCTTCCTCAGGTGTTATGTATGAGGTAGGTTGTAATCCAATACTACCTGCTACAGTTCTGCTTAAAGGATTGACATCTTTTACTCCTAAATCATTTACAACTTTTTTCAATTCATCTTTTGTTAGTGTGGCTCTTACTATTCGTTTGTCAACACTAATGTCCTCACTTATTGCTTTGTCAGATATTATGTTAATATTATATTTATTTTTAAAGTTCATAATGTCTGATTGACGTCCACTGAATGTGACAGGTAGTATTGCTTGTTCTGTCTCTATAGCATCAAGCTGCAATTTCAAAATCTCTATCTCATTATTAGCTGCAAGGTCTTGATATTTTGTATATGCAGAATCAAGCAATTCATAGCACTTACCACCTATATTGACATTGACATGCTTTTCAGGATAGAAGTTGTACGCTAATAAGAAACTGATTATTCCACCAGCAGCAAATATAGCAATCGCAGGTATCACAAGCTTATGGTAATTTATCATATCTCTTCAAGACCTTAAGCATTGCCTATATAATAAAAAATGATTAATATAATATAAAAGTAGTTCATAATGAATCTTGTAATTCCTATTAGTTATTATATTTGAAAACAATGGTGAAAGATAAATAAAAAATTCAAGATTATTCAAATTTCAAACTATTTTGACTATTGATTGCTTGCAGCAGATCATTTCAGTAAAATAAGAGTGCACACTTGTTGACCATAATGGATAAATTGCATATCGACTGTTTGAAATCTAAAAGAATGCATAAATCCGAAATTATGTAAAGACGTTACCATGTAAGTACTTCTCAGCTAGAGAAAAAGCAAAAAGATGAGGTCAAAAATAAATATCTTTAGATATATCTACAACAAAAACAAAAAAAGAGGTTTGCTTTTTTGTACAAAAATATTAAAACATTATCTTATTTATGCAGAAGCCACTAATGGTTGTTCTTCTTTTTCAAGTTCTGGTTGGAGTTCTATATTCTCTTCCTCCTCTAACTTTTTGTTCTTTATTTTCTGCTGCTGATTTTCTGGGATTTCGTAACCTAAACACATGGTAACTATATAATTAGATTCTATTGCTTAAATGAATTTTCATTTTGATTGATTTTATGATAAGGATACCTAGAGCGAAAATTATGAATGTGACAGGATAAAACCCTTAAGAGATACGTCTTTGTATATATATATATAAATAGACTAACGCAAGCCTATCGAAAAATAAGTTGGAAGATCACTCTTATAAACAATGAAAAAAATAAAATCCTCTTCCCATATATATATTGTTAAATGTTTTATTGAATAATAAAAATAGCTTGGCCAGAAGTAAACAGTCATCGTCTTCATTACTACCAATAGATGAATGTGAAGAATGGATATGGGAGATCTTGGGCTGTACCAAAGACTGTGGTTTCGAATATTTGCCTGATGACGATAAAGAAATTCTGATATTTAATACAAATGATTTCTTTGCAGATACCAAAGCATTAGAGAAGATTAAGAGAATTACAGGAATGATATTAGTTCAGTTAAGTTCTCATAATTGCCACACACAATTATGGTTCCGCAGACTACGCTAAATTATATGTAATTATTACTTGTCTATATCGTTCTTCTGATTTACCCTGTCATTGTTGTCCGATTCACAGATACGCTAAATCAATTCATATCCTTTAACTCTTGTATTTTTTTAGCAACTAGATCAAAGCCCTGTTGCCAGAATTCAGCTTTTGATATATCAATATTAGATTCTTTGAGTAATTCTTCAGTTTTCTGTGAACCTCCAGCTGAGAGTATTTTAAGATATTTGGGAATAAATGATTCTCCTTCTGTTTTGAACTGTTGATACAAAGACAATACTAATAGATTTCCGAAGGAATATGCATAACAATAGAATGGCGTATGGTAAAAATGAGGAATATAAACCCATTCCCATTGAAAATCTGGGGACAGAGTTACTGAACTGCCAAACTGTTTAGTCAGATTATTTAAATACAATTCTGATACTTTATCTATCGTCGCATTTTCTTCTGCAATAGCATGATGTGCGTCTATTTCAAATATAGTGAAGTAAGCCTGACGCATTATTGTAGCATACATATCGTCTATTTGTTCTGCAATCAATATCTTCTTCTCTTTGCTTGTTACTTTTTTAGTCAAGTTGTCATTTAGCAGCATTTCTGCAAATACTGATGCAGTCTCTGCTAATGGAAGTGGCGAATGTGATACCAATATTGGTTTGTCAGAAGCTGACATACTATGTATTGCATGACCAAATTCATGTGCCATTGTAGAGACATCTCTGGATTTTCCATTGTAATTTAGTAATACATAAGGAGTTCTTTTTGGAGATACAGTATAGCAGAAAGCCCCTCCTAGTTTACTCTTTCTAATTTCCGAATCTATGTGTTGTTCTTTAAAAATTTGTTCAGTGTATTCCCTAAATTGAGGATCAAAATCTTCAAATGTTTGGAGTACGATATCAACGGCATTTTCATAGTTAAATTTTTTTTGTTCAGAATTTTTTAATGATAATGGTGCATATAGATGATATCTTTGTAGTTTTTTAATGCCGAGCATCTTTGCTTTTTCTTTAAAATAGTCTTGGAAAACTACAGAGTTTCTTTTACATACTGAAAGAAGAGTCTCTACCGTCCTATCATCCAAGTTATTGGAAATATTTCGAGCTGAAATAGGAGACTTGAAGCCACGCATAGATATGTTTTCATCATACCATTGAATTACAAGATTCTGATATATTTCACCTAATACCCCACTATTTTTTTTATATACATGCAATAGGGACTTGTATGCAGCTTCTCTTTCATCAGGTTTTGGACTTCGGATAAGAGAGAGCATTTTTTCTTTATTTGGAAATGTTTTTTTAATGATCTTCTTACCTTTTTTAACAGCCATGACAAATTCAAAACTACTTGTCATTCTATCATAGATCTTAACAAGCGCATTCGGTCCTGTAACTTCAAGGGTACTAATGATCTTCTCTTCGGGTTCAGTTAAGGTATACTTTGCAAGTAAACGTTTATGCTTAAGGTATTCTCGATATACAGAAGGTATCGAGTCTATCAAACGCTGGGCATTTTCTTCATCAAGGTCTTTTTTGAACCATAAATCAAAGAACATCAACCTATTGGTAGTATTTGATCTCATGATTTCCATTTTTGTTACAAGAGAAGCTGCCTCATTTGAAGAGGTATCAGCAGAATATCTCAAATGAGCATAACCGCTAGCTTCATTTACTTTTTCTGATATATCTTCAATCAAATGAAGTAAATTTTCAAAATCTGTTGCTGAAATCTTTGGATGAAGATCTTTGCGCTTATCTTCAAGTTGTTTTATTCTTGCTTCTAGTGATTGTAGAAATTCTTGAAATTCGCTTTTGTTTGGATCTTCGATAAGATCTGTCAATTTCCACGATCCAATCTTTGGTTTGATAAAAAGAGTCATACAGGGATTTACAACAACGTATAGCTAATTGGAGCTTTATGTTTCTTACACTGCTTCTTTAAGACACTATTACAAAAAAAGATTATATTATATTCAGAATGAATTAGCCTTGAACGCTGCATTATTAAAAAATTAAAGTTATCTGTGTGTATTCATACTGTATATAAATCAATGTCCTATTTTTATTATAATGCGTATACAGTATAAAACCATATTTTTAGCAATGGACAGACATATTCCCCTCAAATACAAGAATTGTCCTCGGTAAATGTCTATACTGGATATGCATAAGCATGATGAGCGTCGAATTATTCATATATAATCGCCTATAAAAAGAAGCTTTACACTAGGTAGGACAATTCTTCGATATATGGAATAAGAAATTCATTAACAATCAGAATTTGATATGTGGTTAATAGTGGCAGCAAAATATCAACATTGGCAATAGTAGATAAGTGTGTATATATTAATAGCAATAAAGTTATCTGAAATGACTTGCCTTATTATTATTATAGGATATTACAACACAAGATACAGAATGTGGAAGAAAGGCCAACAATAAAAAAATATAGTTGATGCTCTTTATTCATAATAGTATGTCTAATCTTTGCAGACATCTTTAACTTATCTCTGCTACCATTTGGATTCTACTCAAGACTGTTACCTGAGTTGCAAAATAGATTCAAATCTGTCTACATTCCACCTAATCTGCTTAATTTTACTTTTGACAAAAAAACAATACTAGATTTTAAAATCATGAGATAAACTTAAAGCATTAAAGACTTGAAACTACTTCAGTTTTGTGATCCATGATCATCGAAATAAGAGATAATAATAAGAAAATCTCTTATACTGGCAGATGACTAGTATTGTAATTTCTCATGTCAAACATTGATCTTTCAAACTCCCCACCAAATACCCTTAATCCATTCTCACAGTTAATATCTGACTTTAGGGGAAAGAGTCTTCCATCTGAGCAGATTGAAGCCGATTACAATAATACTCTGAATTATCCAAACAACTATTTTGTGGCGCCGGAAAGTTGGCACGAATGTTTCTATACTGCATCTAGAAAGAACATGCTTTTGCTTAGCAGAGGAATCGAGAATATTGTTAGAGTAAAACCGCCATTTAACAAATTTGTATTATTATCGTTGTTTCAAAGAGTTAGCAATTTCAATAGTGTAAAGGAACAATATACCGAGATGGCACCACTTACAAAGAAGTTGTATTTGATAGGGGGCAGAGGACTCGCTGCTGGAATCAGGCTACCCAATACAGAGATTATTGACAGCAATCATTCAGGCTTGGAAAAGAACTGGGTGATTATCGCACTTGCTCAAGACGAAGGTTGCGCCTTAATTGCTGAAGAATTGGAAGCTAGAAGATATAGAGGATTTTTTACTACTAATCGGAATCTTGCCAATAGATGCATGGGAGTTCTAAAGAGTTTGCTACCTATTCAAGAAGTGGATATTTGATATATTATGTTCTCCATAGAAGGAAAAGATCAAATCTCTGCTCTTGATGATGACATGACGACAAACCGAGTTAATCAATTTCAACAACATGCTTTTAGCTAGCCCAGAAAATATTTATTGTATAAGTAGATTATGTAGAGATAAAATGTTGCTGTTATGGTCTCTGAGGATATGATAATGGAATGTTTAACAAATAGCAAAATACCTATACGGTTAGCTTGTATGTCTATCTCGGATTGGCCTATAGTTGTTTCATTATGGTATACATATCTGAATGAGAAGGTTTATTGTGCCACACAAAATACAGCTAAGGTAGTCAAATATTTGAAGAAAAATCCAAAATGTGGTTTCGAAATTGCAGGAGATTCTTTTCCCTATCGAGGCGTCAGAGGTTATGGTAAAGCATCAATAGTAGAAAATAAAGGTGAAGAAATTCTACGTATGCTGATACAAAAATACTTGATGGGAAAAGAGACAACAATATCATCATTAAAGTTATATAAACTACTGCTATCTAAAGAGCATCTGCAAAATGAGGTTGCAATAGAAATTATACCAGCAGCTATGTTTAAGTGGGATTATAAAAAGCGCATGATAGATATCTAGTATCATTATGACAGATTAAAATCATTGCCATATACACCAAAGCAAGATGTGTGTATCTAATAAATTAAATAAAATTGAGTATTAAACGAGAGACAAAAGAAGGGCAAAGAGATAGAGATTTCTTTATTTCTCCTCTCTCTTCACTAGTAATATTACAGCTCATGCCCTGGTTCTCCTCTACACTAAGACTCTTGTATGCTAACACCCATTGAAGTGTTCCTATCTCTGTCCAAATATGATCAGTGTCAGCTCCGTTATGAGTTCTGTGCATCTCTTTCTTCTTTTGAATTATCCTCTTAGCATGATCAGCTTTTTCACAAATTTATATAAAACATATAACCTATAATACTTATGTCAGAACCAGCAGTGCTGGATTGGGACAGAATCGTACACAAAAATGTGCGGTCAAGTGATGGACAGGATTCAGGAAACGTAGATGCAGTAGATGCAGACTCGGTAGTGATTATAACTGGGGGTGCACGTAAAGAATACAGGATACCAAAATCCCAAGTCGAGGGATTCAATGGTGCAGAGGTATTCTTGAAACTTAGCTTTAGAGAATTAGAAAAGTATAAAGTATAATTAGATATCTACTGGAAGTGTATACTGTTAACCAAATAAGATACGATTAACCCAAAGATAGTCAAGTAGGCTTAACCATCACCCAATATTATTATATAATAAACCAAATTTGTTATCAAACATGAACAAGGTGCATATTTGAATGAGCCTTTCCCGTTGCGAGTGAATGTTTTATAGATAATAAATAATCTGCTACGTCTGTTAAGCACCTATATTTTGTAAACTCAAAGGCTCCATATCCTACCATTATACTTATAGTCGTATCCTATATCAAATGAAGGCTTTTTTGCCTTACCTATCTCCTCTCTACTATAAATCATACAAGTCCATATTTATAATGCAAAAAGATTCTTTCTATAAGCAACTATCTTCCGATTCCCTCTCTATTTTCCCAAATAAACCATAATATGTATCTTAGACTCTTAAAACCATTATGTATTCTATTTTGATCTTGTTAAAAGCTCTTTGGCCTAATTTTGTATTAGCCTTCAAAGTTAAATTAGCTATTCAATCTATACAAATAATTCTTTGATCTTTCTATTTGCATATCCAATTCATATATCTTATCTATAATCCATTTGCACCGTTTTTCAAGCGATGACAGTCCAAAAACATTATCCTCATAGCTAACTGAAGAAGTTTAACAACTTGCTCTCCACTAATATCTACTTTCTTAGATAACTTACATAACTTTAGAAAATCTCCTATACTCTCATCTCCTAACTCTGTATAAATGGAATTGAGTATATGCAGTCCACTTAGCTTCAAATACTCTCTATACAATTTGCTTACTTCTGGCTCTCTTAGGTTTAGTATGTGGCGACTTGTACAGATGTCTTACCTTCAGAAAATAGTTTGTAGGATTTGGCAGATAGCTCTTGTTGTTTATACGTTTGTCGTCTGGCTTCTTCTTCTTCCTTTATGATAGCATCTATGCGACGAGGTGAGATTCTTTCTATTTGTGCAATTTCAGCACAAGTCTTGTGTTGATTAAAATATAGATCTATAACACGCTTTCTTCTTTGCTCTGTTATTTGCGTATGATATTCTTCTAATATAGATAATCGATACTTATAAAGGGAACGTTTTTTGTGATGCCATTTGCTTTCATCTAGATACTAAACTAACTCCTTATTACCCTCTACTTTCTTCTTCTTTATAGTAACGTTTCGTAAAGCACTAAAGTTTGAGCACCTTTAAGATTTTACAATAATAATAGCGTTCAAACCTGGTAGAGAGAGAGAGATCAAACAAAAGTAACAGTATTAGCAGCATACGAATCGGAACTATTTGAACTATACAAAGCAGATGAAAGACTATGCTCCTTTCTCTCTATCTTGCATATATTCAATGAGTTTTAAGATATCTGTTCTATCTCTGGCTCCTCCTCATCAACATTATCATCATTTACTCTTTTAATCCAATCTG
>DASQRW010000215.1:0-2009 GCA_035642715.1 Nitrososphaeraceae archaeon
AAATAATTTAAATTTTTAAAATATATAGATATACAGTAATACTTAATAGTAAATTATGCTACTGTTAATAATAATTGAGTAATATTAACCAGGAACAGGCTAAAACAACATTAATCTATACAATTATGCATCCTCCACCAATAATAACAGGTAAATACTCAGAATCTATTATCATGATATCAACTTTAATGAAAGAAAAACAAGTAAGTTCAATAATAATTATTGATAAAAATGACAAACCAATAGGAATAATAACAGAAAGAGATATTGTTAGAAGAGTAATTGCAGATAGTAAAGATCCTGATACTACGAAAGCAACAGAAATTAAATCTCAACCATTAATAACAGTTAGGCCAGAAGCTTATTTATTTGATGCAAGATTATGGAAAAAAATAATATTAGAGGATTACCTGTAGTTAAAGATAATGCAATAGTAGGAATTGTAACTTTAACAGATATAGTTAAGCATCTTCATACAATACATAAAGAAGACCGTTACCTTTTAAGATTTATGATTAGATACAGAAAGTATTTAGAAGAATAAGCTTAGAATTTTATAATATGATGCTACATTTAGAAGCAACTCAAAAATATAAAAAACGTATAGTGAATTCTGTATAAAATTATACCAATTAATATAATTACGCTGACATTAAATTAACATTATAATCATACATTTTAGATAATAATAGATTTAGCTAAGTTGGTAAGCATACAACCCATTCGTTTGGTTGAGAACAATAACATTTCCAGAGCAAGATTTGAGCAATTGTATAGAAAAGAATCTAATGCAGATACAAAGGAAAGAATGTTACTTGTATTAAATGTAGTATATGATAAACATATTCCTGCGCAGATTACAAAGGATCTTCATAGAAGTAGAACATGGGCTTCAGATTGGTTAAAGAGGTATAAAGAAGAAGGTATAGAAGGATTAAGAGATAGACCAAAAAGCGGTAGACCACCAGATATACCAAAGGTAACAATATACAAAATAAAAAATGAATTATTATCTAGCAAACAAGGTTGGACTACAAAACAGGTTTATGATATCATAGTCAGAGAAAGTGGTATACACTACCATCATATTTACATCTATACCCTACTTCGAAGATGGGGATTCAAACAGAAAGTACCTAGAAAAGTACATGTAAACACAGCATCAAAAGAAGATAAAGAACGTTTTAAAAAAGAGCAAGAAAGATATTGGATACTCTCAATCACCAACAACAACAACAAGAAGAAGAAGAAGAAAAATTCACAGTAGTATCTATGGATGAATCATTCTTCTTTTATGATTCACTTGTACGGAAAGTATGGATAAGCAAAAATGAAAGACCAGTTGTAAAAATTACTGGATCGCATCAAGAATCAGTTTTGTTTGGTGCCACAAGCCTAAAAGGAAAACAGTTATTCAGACAGTACTACTGGTTTGACCAAAATACATTTTTAGATTATCTAAAACATATACACAGAAAATTTCCAAAATGTTATCTATTTCTGGATAAAGCAAAACAACACTACAAATCACAGAAGGTACTGAAATATTTTGCTGACAATAAAGATGATATGATTCCAATATAATGATATGATTCCAATATACCTACCAACAGCCTCTCCAGAGTTTATGGTACTGGAAGAAATATGGCATATAGCCAAGAATGACCTTCTAGTCCTACAACATTATTCATCATTTACAGATTTTAGAAATAAAATATCTTCATATTTCAGAACAAAAAGATTCAATCTGAATATGAGGAATTACCTTCTTAGAGGTGAGTAAGCATATTTATCTTAATTGGTATAGTTCTCAGAATAATTTTATATTTATAAATGCTCAATCTTCTAACAATAATAAAGATAATAATGATGCTGATGCTGATGCTGATTTAACTACTATAAAAACAAAAATAAATCTCAATAATATAGATGTTGAAAATCATGATCGCTTAAAGATAGTTGGATATCTTAATGGTGAGGGGAGGACTTTCTATGTTGATCTAAAAGAA
>DASQRW010000216.1:0-2338 GCA_035642715.1 Nitrososphaeraceae archaeon
TAGGAATTTTATCATTTGACTCTATAATACTGCTATAATATGCTGTATTGATATTCTTAGGTACGGTAAAGTAAGGTCTATAGCTTAGATCAAATCCTTTGTATCTTTGGTATGTCGTAGAATTAATGTTGCTAATCCAGATTATTTTGCCATCTTTGTCAAGCCACATATAAAAATCCGCTAAATCATCTGTATAGTTTTTTCTATAATCAATTATAGTCTGTGCTCTACGAAATTCATTATTCTGTATTGCAGGAGAGTCAGCCAATGTTTGTAAAAGAGGTATTATAGATTCTAAACGATTTGCTAATATTTGAGCAAAATCGTAAACTTGAATTCTAGCTTGCATTCTCAATTCTTCAGAAGCAATATTAACAATATCCTTAGAGACAAATGAAGAATACTGAAAGGAAAAGATCGATAGTGTTATTGCTACAGTTGCAATAATAACTAATATAATAGAGCTATTTTTTGAAAAATATAGCCTTACCAATAGAAAAATGATAGTAGCTTCTAATAGTAAAGTTTTACTGAACTTAGTGCATTAAGGGATGTAAGATTCCAATGGATATTGGAAATTTAGTTAAAAGAGTGATGTTAACTGCTTAAGGCAGATCATTATTCATTCATTTATAGAATTAGTCTAATAATTAAAAAATATATCAATGCTTCAAATACCCTGAGACGAAAAGGGTGTCATCCCATCCTCATTTTTGTTTGATAGAATCCTAATAAAGGAGCGATATCGTAACGGGTTCGATGGGATTAGTGCCGATCTCAGTGCTAAAGGTAGGTTCCTAGAATAGTAGAGAACAATCTGAGCTTTAAAAGTCTTATTATGCCCGAGGTCAGTAACCAGCCTTGTTTTTAGCTAACAGATAGACCATTGAAGAAGCAACAAGGTGTTATACTTTGATATGTTGCAACAACAACTATACTTTTGATCCCTTACACACTTATAAAATATATTTTATATTCCCTTATCCATATGCACAAAATTATCCCATGTTTGTGGTTCGATGATAAAGCTGAGGAGGCAGCAACGTTTTATGCCTCCATTTTTAAAAACTCAAAGGTTGGCGATGTTACCCGCTATGGAAAAGAGGGGTATGAGATTCACGGAAGGGAGGCGGGAACAGTAATGACTGTGGAATTTGAAATTGAAGGGCAAAAATTTGTAGCCCTTAATGGTGGTCCGATTTTTAAATTTAATGAAGCCATTTCATTTCAAGTGCATTGTGAGACACAAAAAGAGCTGGACTATTATTGGGAGAAGCTTTCCCAGGGTGGAGATGAACAGGCGCAGCAATGCGGTTGGCTCAAGGACAAATATGGAGTCTCATGGCAAATTGTTCCCATTGTTTTGGCAAAAATGCTACAAGACAAGGATACTAAGAAATCGGATAGAGTCATGAAGGTAATGCTTCAAATGCGTAAGCTTGACATAATGACTTTGAGGCAGGCTTATGAGGACAAATAACTATGAGAATATCAACTGTGAGGTTATGGTAGATAACCTGTTAAATGCAAGTATGCATGATAGATGGATAATTTCGAAAACAATTTGTTTCAATATACCCTCCCCGGATGTTTATTGCTATTATCCTGGACGGTCCTGTATTTATTGTAAGGATTTCTAATAAACATCTCGGTTACTTTTGTTTTCTCTTCTCTTAGCAAGACGTTGTTCTTGTTATTTATAGCGTCTTTACAGTAGTATAAGAACACCTGTATACTTAGCGGGTTCGATGGAATGTAAGACAGAATTGACTCTATTTTGCCACTCAGGTTTCATTTTATTTATAGAAAGATATTTGCAGAATAGAAAGACTGAAGAATAGACGAAATGAATATCTCAGAAATCTATATGTTATCACTTTTGCAATCGTAAAGGATTCTTGTTATTTAAAATTTGATCGATAGGTTAAAACTAAATGTAGCTCCTTTTCCATCATAATTGTTAAAGAAATTTCAATAATACCGACAACAGCCATAGTACTACTGATATAAACACACAAAACTTCTTTTAATAGTATAATGTCCAATATGTTACCATTCTGAAGTAACCATATTATAGACTGATTACTCTATATTCTTCTGCTGCTACGGCCACCATCATACTATTAGGTTTGCCTGACTCTCACACTCAATTCCAAAGGAAAAAAGATTGATTTTTCTTCTTATTCTTACCCTCCTCATCCTCCTCCTCCAATAGTACCATTAGTAGCAAGCATCAACATTTGTCCAAATGTAGCTCCATTATCATTACTAACTCTTGCTACTGGTGTATCACTTGTTTCATTTCTCTCCCACCATGTTACATACACACTATTCCCAG
>DASQRW010000217.1:0-2802 GCA_035642715.1 Nitrososphaeraceae archaeon
TAGGAATTTTATCATTTGACTCTATAATACTGCTATAATATGCTGTATTGATATTCTTAGGTACGGTAAAGTAAGGTCTATAGCTTAGATCAAATCCTTTGTATCTTTGGTATGTCGTAGAATTAATGTTGCTAATCCAGACTATTTTGCCATCTTTGTCAAGCCACATATAAAAATCCGCTAAATCATCTGTATAGTTTTTTCTATAATCAATTATAGTCTGTGCTCTACGAAATTCATTATTTTGTATTGCAGGAGAGTCAGCCAATGTTTGTAAAAGAGGTGTTATAGATTCTAAACGATTTGCTAATATTTGAGCAAAATCGTAAACTTGATTTCTGGCTTGCGATAAGCAATATTAACAATATCCTTAGAGATAAGTGAAGAATACTGAAAGAAAAGATCGATAGTGCTATTGCTCCAGTTGCAATAATAATTAATATAATACAGCTATTTTTCGAAGATTCTAGCCTTAACAATATGATGAACTAATTCAACTTCTTATAGTAAAGTTGTACTAACTTTACAGGATTAATGTTAGAATTCCAATTAAATTGGAAGATGCTGGAAGAGAGAGAGTTATATTAACTGCTTAACAAGATAAGTAAATCATTGTCCATTCCTCTATAGGTTAATCTACTTAGTAAACGCAGGATTATATCAAAGCGTCGAATACGTTCAGATGAAAAAAATTAGATTCTGCTTTCTTCTTTATTTACGTAGAATCTGGTAAAGCGTTGATATACAGGGGTTCGACGGGATTAGTCTTCGCCTGTAGAAGGGTCCTGTTTGTTCTTTTGTTATTTAGCTTTTCCTTCACTAAGATATATATGGGATAACTAGAATCCAAGACAGATTTGTCTCTGTTTACAACCCAAGAAAAGAATATGGTATACTATTATCTTTCTTACCTGTTTTATCACAATTAACCATAGATCTTACCATTGATTATTATGACTATTAATATGATATAACTACCACGCCTCATCAATGGATATTATTAATAGTAATAATAAGAATAACTTCAATAAGTCTCTGCTTAATCCTTTTCCTCTGAAAGATATGTCCTTACGGCATCAACAATATGCTACAGAATGGATAAAGATATACAAAGAATTTACTGCATATTCACGAAAAGTGTCTGAATTATGGTTAGATACTCTTTGGAATTC
This sequence comes from Nitrososphaeraceae archaeon, assembly GCA_035642715.1. Lineage (GTDB taxonomy): Archaea > Thermoproteota > Nitrososphaeria > Nitrososphaerales > Nitrososphaeraceae > JAJNBK01. Next base: position 1,173 of record DASQRW010000217.1, read on the forward strand.
ATGGATAATCAAAGAAGATGATCAAGGGGGAGAAAATGTAAGATTACAGAATCATACTGATGATCATAATGTATACAAGAAGAAGAAAAAGAAAATGAGAGCTCTTATTCTACAAGGCGGCGGAGCACTCGGAGCTTTTCAAGCAGGTGCTTTCAAAGCATTGTATGAAAAGCTTAGAAGAGAAGATAAACAAAATGGAAATGAGGAAAGACCATTATTTGATATAGTTGCTGGTACTTCAATTGGTGCAATAAACGCTTCTCTGCTAGTAAGTTATGTTATTGAGAATAAAACCTGGAAAGGTTCAGAAGAAAAACTTGTAAAATTTTGGGAATATCTATCTTGTCCTACTCCAGATATCACGAAAATGTCTGCTGACTGGAGAAAAGAATTTGATAAAAATAATCCTAGTGCTGCCTCAGTAGAGGCTGCCAGAAGATATTATTCAGTAAAAGAGTTCTTACAGTCAGGAGTAGACAAGGTTTTTTCTCCAATACTGCCGCCCAAAGAAGATGAGAAATTCTTTGATCCTCAAAATAAGAGGATGCTATATAACAAGCAGCCCTTACAAAACAGTATAGAGAAATTTGCAAACTTTCCTATAGCAACTAATTATGATAAAGGGGAGCCTAGGTTACTTGTAGTAAGTACTGATGTGGCAGAAGGTACAACAGTAACATTTGACAGCTATGAAAAAGGTAAAGATCTAAATGGGAAAGAGATCAGAAAAATAGTTTATCGAGAAGTTAGTCAAGAAAGGCCAATAGTCATAGAATATAATGACGGTGTTAAGATACAACATGTAATGGCAAGTGCATCTCTGCCAGAATTTTATGAGTATGAAGTGATAAATGGACGGAATTTTTGGGACGGGGGCATACTAAGCAATACGCCCATAAGAGAGGTAATCCAAGCCCACAAAGAATTTTGGGAATATAAAATAGGTTCAAAAGAACTAGAGAATTCAATATTAGATGAAGGAAACCTTATAGTGCCAGATTTAGAATTATATATAGTAAATCTATGGCATTCTAATGATAAAGTAGTTCCCTCTGATCCTGATGGAATAACTGAAAGGCACGCAGACATTAAATCACATGACCAATACTATGTAAACGAATCTATACTTATTACACACTACATAGATTTGATTGAGAAACTTATTCAACTCCGAAATGGCAAGAACAACTATGAATTAAAAAAAGAAATTAATAAGATTCTACAAGGCTATACCACTAGTAGAGATACAACAGAAATACCAAAAAAGTACATAGACATTATAAAAACACAATTTGAAATAACCAAACTAGAAAGCATAGAACGTAGAGATAATATTGATACTATTTCTGGTAAAGTTGGTGACTTTACGTCAGATACGATCAAGAAATTAATACAAGAAGGCTATGAAGCCACATGGAAAAAATATCCTCAATCTATAGTACAATAACAATAACAAAGTTAACAAATATATACTGACTAACAAAAGTTCGTTATATTGTTTATCTTTTTATGTACTAAATATTTAGATTGGTAATATTTATTATTTTTAGTAGTAGTAGTAATTGATTTCACGTAAACAACTAAATTCTGCTTACAGAAAAGAAACAGATGCTGTTGTAAAAGAAAGAAT
>DASQRW010000218.1:0-5178 GCA_035642715.1 Nitrososphaeraceae archaeon
TAAAGATGACAATAGCATCTTCATATTCTCCTATGTTGTAAAGAGCTATACCTCTCAATTTTGTCAACAGTAGTTTTGTCAACAATCTTGCTCTTAGAATCTGTAGATGATGATATATAATGTAGTCCGTTAAAATCTTCATATCTATCTAAATCATTAAGCAGTATAGCATACTGATGTTCTTGTTTCAAATCTTGCGCAGAATATTGTCTATTCTTAACATATCCTGTTAAAATAGCAACATCTTCATTTTCATTATATGATACTCTAGTGGCATTTGATTGTTGTTCTAAAACCTTATTAAGGTATTTATTATTTTCTTCAGAATTGTCTAAATTAGCAAGAGCTGCACCTTTATTATTTAATGCAGAAATATTATTTGCATCTATAGTTGAGACCTTGTCAAAGTATCGTATAGCTTCTTCATATCTTCCTAAATCATAAAGAACATTACCTTTACCATTCAAAGCTAAGGTATCATTAGTATCAATCTCTAAAGCTCTGTCATAGTATTGTATAGCTTCACTATAATCTCCTAAATTAGCAAGAGCATTACCTTTATTATTTAATGCAGAAATATCATTTGGATTGATATTGGGATCAATTTCTAAAGTGCCAACATACACTATAATGTCTTGGAAATCTTGTGAATTGAGAAGAAGTGTATCTTTGGTATACGGTTGAGGAGGAGCTAACTCATTAAGAGGTAGCCTTTTTCTACCATTATTAGTAAATATCATTTCACCATCCGTGACATCTTCATCATCCGTGACATCTTCATCATCTACCCCTACTGTTACAACACAAAAAGCTACATTTAGATTTGTACATTCATAGATAACGTTCTCAGCTGTTGCGTTAGCTGGGGAAAGAAAAGGGAAAGAAAAGGGAAAGAAAAACCGGAAGGTAAGAGCCAGATAGCTGAAAAAAAATGAGCAGCATAAAGAGATTTAGTCTTTTCAAAGACAAAATAATTATATTAAATAATATTTTCTCATTATTAAGGATTTAGTCAAATCTGTTCTACATCCCACCGAACCCGGACAAATTTTGTCCCTTGACAAACTAAATCGTGCAATCCATAGAATAAATAGCTCAAGCAGTCTTTATTGATTTACCAAGTGGTCTTTGTGGCAATAACCTTTCATCAATTTCCCTTATTATCCAATCATTGTGATATTGTAATTTAGTAAGAATGTATACAGCTGCATTCTTAACTCCTTCAAAAGAATCAACCTTAGCTAGAATGAAATCTATCATAAATACATTTTCAGCAAAGAGTACAAATATCAATCGATCATCAGGGTCGATTATGCTAGGACGGTATAGGATGTTTTCTTGAAATTCCATGTACATACGCTCATAGACATCGCGATAATGGGATTTTTCAACATTTATTAGAATAGTAAATTGAACGTACCCTATCATAGAAGTGGGATCACATTGAATAGAAAACTCTAATAAACGCCCTTCCTTCATCCTATCGAGACGTCTTGTTGTAGTCTTTTCTGAAATGCCAAGTTCGTTCGCAATGTCAGATATCTCCATCCTAGCACCAGATATCAACAAACATTTTATTATTCTCAAGTCTGTTTCGCTTAGATTCGCAGATACAGGTAGTTCAGAAACAGAGATCCTGTTAACAATTGCAGGCTTTAGGGAATCATTTAATGACTGGATAGTCTTGTCATCCAATGATTTTTTGATGATAAGGGCAGCCATAGAAGTTCTTCCCATATGATGCACATGATAGGCAATATCTCCAAATTGCTTGACGCGATGGATGACATCTTCTTTAGTTATTCTATTGTTGTTTCTCATCACCAACACATGAGCTGTTCTATAACCAAAACCTGCAGGATTTACTCTAACTATGAACTTTTCTATGATTCCACTGCGTACCATACTCTTAACTCTTGATTTGACACTCTTTGAGGTTAAGCCACTCAATGAACTTATGCTCCTATAGGAAGTTCTACAATCCCTAGCTAATGTAGCGAGTATATTGAGGTCAATCTTATCAAGTATCAATTTCTCCATATGCTCATAACATTATCTCCATTTTGTACTTCAATTATTAAACTGCTATTCTAATAAAGATGTCCGATATTTGGAGTATTACTACCCCTAGGGATAAATGTTAGTAATTCATATGATTTAGCATATGAAAAATAATATCAATAATAAATCACAACAAATAACATCACCACCACATAACAGAAGAGGCTTGGTAAAGCTCACTGAAATGGATGAAAAGGTAAAACTCCTAATGCAAATGGAAGCAAACGTTGCTCCGGTTATCTTGATAAATAAATTCAATGTGAAAGCCGAGGATGTCGATGAATTCATAAGAGTATGGGCTGCCAGCGCATCGATCATGAAAAGACAACCAGGATGCATTTCAGCACAGCTTCACCGCGGGATTGGAGGCAGTTCTGTATTTGTCAACTATGCGGTTTGGCAGTCCACTGAACATTTCAAGAAAGCATTTAACAACCCAGAGTTCCAGTCTAGTCTGGAGAAATTACCGGCCAGCACAGTAGCATCCCCTCACCTATTTAAGAAAGTTGCAGTCCCTGGGATCTGTGTCGATGAATAATAAAAAATGACCAAACAACAACATCTAGGAAGAGGAACGACAATTCTAGTGATAGGTGCAACTGGGACTGTGGGTAGTGAAGTAGTAAAACAGCTTGTATCATCATCGTCTTCTTCAGATCAGAATGTTGTTAGAGCAGCAGTTCATTCTCAAGATAAAGCTGGTAAATTCAAGCAGTATAATAATAAATCAGTAGAAGTTGTCAATATGGATTACAATAAACCAGAAACTATTGCTGATGCTCTAAACCAAGTAGATAAACTCTTCTTACTAACTTTGCCAACCCCTAACAGTAATGATATTTATTCAGATTTGGTAAATCAAATCAGGAAATATGGGAATGTCAATCATATAGTGAAATTATCTTCTATGGCAGCTGAGATTGGACTTGAAAATACAATTGGACTGTTACATAGAGAAGAAGAGAAAATCATAGAAGAATCTGGAATACCCTATACCTTCTTACGTCCTGGCGCCTTTATGCAAAACTTTGTAAACTACCTTGGTCATACTATAAAAACCCAGAATGCGTTTTACCTTCCAGCAGGAGATGGGAAGGTCAGTTTCATAGATGCTAGAGATGTTGCGGCGGTATCTGTACAGGCACTGACAAATGACAATCAACAACATATAGGAAAGGCATATACTATTACTGGACAAGAAGCAATTTCTTATGGACAGGCAGCTGAAATCCTCTCTAAAGAAGTTGGTAGAAGAATATCGTATGTAGACATACCAGAAGAAGACGCTCGAAAAGGAATGAAACATACTGGTATGGATGATTGGCTTATTGATGCTATGATGGAGTCCTATAGCATTATTAGAGCAGGCCATGTATCGCAAACAACTGATGTAGTTGAACAAATTACAGGACGAAAACCAATATCTTTTAGTCAATTTGCAAATGATTATGTTAAATTTTTCAGATAATATATGACAAAAGAGGAAGAGGGAAAGTAGTTGTTGTTATTATCTTTCCTTTTGCTGTTTTCACTATTACTCATTATTACTGCAGGAGCTATTTTTTTAATTGGTCAAGACAAAGTGTTTGGAACGCAAGTGTCGAACAAATCTGCTGCAACAAACCAGACTCATCCTCAAGACAAAACTACAATACCTTATGAACAAAGCATCAGCGCAAAGTTTCCATTTGAATCACACTATGTAGAGGTATTAGGATCGAAGATGCATTATATAGATGAGGGAAAAGGAAATCCTATTCTTTTCATTCATGGCAATCCGACTTCTTCATATCTGTGGAGGAATATAATTCCATTTGTCGAGCCTTATGGTCGAGTCATTGCTGTTGATTTGATAGGCATGGGAAAGTCAGATAAACCTGACATAGATTATCGCTTTGTTGATCAAGCAATATATCTTCAAGCTTTTATTGAAAAGTTGGATTTGAAGAACATTACCTTAGTTATACACGACTGGGGTTCTGCATTGGGATTTAATTATGCCATGCAGCATCAGGATAATGTTAAGGGGATTACATTCATGGAGGCATTTCTAATGCCTTTAACATGGGATGGATTTCCAAGCAATGTTAAGAAGACCTTTCAGACCATTAGAACACCTGAGGCAGGCTATGATCTAATTGTAAACAAGAATTTTTTTGTAAAGAATCTACTACCTAGTGCAATACTTAGAAATTTGACTCTAGAAGAAATGAATCACTATAGAGAGCCATTTAAGACAGTGAATAGTCGAAAGCCAGTTTGGGTGTGGCCTAATGAAATTCCTATAAATGGCAAACCAGCTGACGTAAATAAAATTGTTAGCGACTATAATAAATGGTTACAAGAAACCAAACTACCTAAGCTACTATTCTATGCACATCCTGGTGGATTAATAAACCCATCAATGGTAGAATGGAGTAGAGCAAATTTGAAAAATCTCGATACTATTGACCTAGGCCAGGGAATACATTATCTTCAGGAAGATCATCCTAGAGCTATAGGTGAAGCATTAGCTAATTGGATACAAGGCCTACAACACTGAGCACTTCTAGAGACAATAGTGACCAGTAGTAGCGATATACCTAGCAAAACTCGCTACTATATGTTGATTATCAATTGCCTCCCAAAATAATCTAGTATTGATATATTTGTATGTAGTTACACACAACTAATCAACTAATCAAGTGTATGCAAGAATGTCGATACTACTTCACTAAATTTATCAGGAAATTGATACATTAGTCCAGATTTTTAGCATACTCATAAGTTTTTGTTTAGTTTTGTTGCCATATTTTTTCATCCCCTGAAATGCTGCTACTTACGTTTACATAAGTCATGATTAACATCATCTCCATTTACAGATGCGTGATTAACAATTAAAATCAAGACATTTCATCCTTATTCTAAAGAAGGAATTTTGGTAAAGTCCCATGAGATAACCTTTGTTGGTTTGATTACTAGCCTATACCTTGGCAGATTTATACTAAATTGAACAAAAGCATTACCATGTGCGCTTGTTAGTTACATCTTTATTTTCATTATTGCAAATATGAGATGTACTTACGAAATGGTTATGCAGTTACCAACCGGTTATCCGCTATTATGTACTTCACTTTC
>DASQRW010000219.1:0-2842 GCA_035642715.1 Nitrososphaeraceae archaeon
ATAATTTACGTTCCAACGCTGCTACATCATTTGCCAATTGTTGTATTGTGCGTTGCATCTTCTCTGCCTGATCTTTAGCCTGTTGATAGAGATTTTCCATGTAAGGAAGTTTATGAATAGCAATATCTAGAGCATTAACTACCTGCTCAATACTCATACTTCTCTTTTCTTTATCAATTCTTTGTATAGTTTCAAAACTATCCATATTTTGCCATTTGTCTCTTTGTATATAGTATTGAGCTTATCCCGCCCCCTTAGCTTCCAATATTCTCTATTATATTTGGTTACTTCTGGTTCCCTTAGGTTTAGTATAATGGCGACTTCTACTGTAGTCTTCTTTTCTGAAAATAGTTTGTAAGCTTTGGAATAGCTCTTGTCGCTGTTGCTGAGCTTTATACTTTTGTCGTCTGGCTTCTTCCTCTTTTATGATAGCATGTATGTCACGGGGTGACATTTTCTCTCTATTTGCTCAATTTCGGCGTATGTCTTGTGTTGGTTAAAGTATAGATCTATTACACACTTTCTTCTGTCTTGTGTAATTTGCACTTATATCTCATAATAATATAAATAATCGATCCTTAAAAAGGGAACGATTCTGATACCCCAGATGCTTTCACCTATGATATTAAAATATTTGCTTATTATCATCTACTTTCTCCTTTATAGTAACACTTCGTAAAGTACAAAGTTTGAGCATCTTTAAGATTTTACAATTAAAGCATTTAAACATGGTAGGGAGATCTTTCATGTAGAATTTTGCTCACAATACATTGCTATGACCTTCTATCATCAAGATTCCAAATGATAGAAGTGAACAGATGTAGTTTCAATTTTTAACTATACCACTTCGCTTTTAGCTGGAGAGAAGAGAAGAGTAATAATCAAACTGGAACTTCAGAACCAATTATAAGAGTAAGTCAACTCGTTTCTTTCAATTTGTTGCAAAGTCTGCCAATATTCATTCGAATCCTTTCATATCTGGATGCCTTCTAAATAATAGTCCAAAAATTGATTACGTAGAGATTTTACCAAAGTATGACTTTACATGAGGTCTATACAGATAATACAATATTATGGCACTGATAATTATGCCTGCAATACTACCACTGTTAGTTATAAGAAAACTAGATGTATCCGTGTCAAAAGTAAAATATCCAAAAATAATAATAGAAACTACATTGATAGCTATTCCAATGAATAACAATACCACAGTTATAGTCCATGCCCATCTTTTTCCCTTTAACAATCCATAAGACACAACAATATATCCAATTCCTACTGCTAATAATATAGCACCAATTATAACAAAAACTAAGCCGGTGATTTGCGATGATATAAATAAAGATCCGACTGCAACTCCTCCAATTCCAGCCAAAAGTAATAGAATACCATCAATTATAATTAAGATGGCAATAATAGTAACTCCAATCGGACGCTTTTTTATTTCCGATTCCTCAATATCATCAAAAGGAGTTTATATACATATACATTTCTATGTATATATTATACAAGGTATATACATAAGCTATCTGTCTGGTTTTAACATCATTGTCAGTTGGATGAAATATTTACTACAGATAAAAGTTAGTGAACTGAGGATGTTTTTATTTATTAAAATCTAAAAAAGGAAGATTAGATAATTTTTCTTGGTATTTCCATTCCCATATTTTTCCTTTGGAGGTGCCATGCTCATCTGATTCATATTCAAATACTCCTACCATATTATTAAGAAATGCAAGTTTACCATTTTCTTCCTCTAGTATTGGAACATTGAAAGGACTGATAGGAATGTCATCTGTAGCTTGTTCTTCTTCTTCTGGTAGGTCGGGGGGAGGAATATTTACAGCAAAATCCTCAGCTATTGTAGTAACATTACTTATATTTTCACAGTTAGCAGATATAGTCTCATTTTTAGCTGGATCATAGTCTGTAACTCTATCATCTCCATCTCCACAGTTAAAACTATCTTTGCCAGGTCCTCCTGTCAGTGTATCATCATTAGGGCCTCCAAATAATTTATCATTACCGCTGTCGCCAAATATCAAATCATCTCCTTCACCGGCTCTGATTCTATCATTGCCTCTGTCACCATATATAGTGTCATCTTCCATGCCGCCTAAAATATAGTCATTGCCCTCAAGACCAGATATTATATCATCTCCTCCATGACCTCTTATGTTATCACTTTTGTTGGTACCAGTAAGGGTATCTGATTCTTGTGTTCCTGTTATATTAAGTGCCCATACAGTCGGTAGAGGAGATAGTACTGATAATACTCCATCATCAAATACTGATGTCATCGTCACTGTGGTTGATGATAATACTGCGACAATTATTGTTATTCCAACAATAATTAATATTAAATCTTCTTTTGACATTTACTATCTTGATATCGTATTAGAACAGTATACTTATACCCTTCATTGACAATAAGATCATCATAATTTGTACGTCTCTTTTGACCTTGTTGATAGTGTAGCATTTGTATTGCCTGTAATATCTCTTTGTTACTATCCTTTAATCGTGGTCAGAAGATATGATAGTAGTGATATATATAGTAATTATTATAATAACTATGATAATAACTCTTGAACGGCATTAGTTGGAATGTATATATATATATATACATACATTCTATGGCACCATTTTTAGTTTCAAATGATTGTTTTCAATTACCACCATAAGGTGGTACTCCAATGACATTGACACTATAATATTTTGTTACTTCAGCAGCATCATTATTATTATCATCATCAATACAAGACAATTTAGCAGTTAAATCATTTAATCCGTCTACAATTAGATAATACTTGTCTGTGTATGTAAAAGTCCATCTGGAATA
>DASQRW010000220.1:0-16454 GCA_035642715.1 Nitrososphaeraceae archaeon
CGTCACTGCCAATCCCTTGCTCTATTTCTGTTATGCTTGGTCTACTCATGGGCGATACTATAAAGAATGTAGTTTAAAAATATGCAAGGGAGTAAAAGTATAATAGTAATTGCAATCGCAATATATCAAAGGTCAAGAAGAAGAAGAGGAGGAGGAATCAACTAGCAACGACGAAGGCATCATCCTACTTCAAGGTTCATCAAGTGTCCAATTAAGACTAGGCTAGGGGTGCTGGACAGGAAGTGGACCATTCTGATAATCAGAGATATCGGCTTTCTCAATATTGAGCGTTTCAATAGGCTCTTAGAATCTATTTGAGGCCTTACGCCACTCTTAGACTAAATCATTTTATATTGCGCAAGTGAATTACATACACTAGTATATTACATTCCCCCGAACCCGTTACGATATCAGTGCTTTTTAGTTATGCAATGAGTCGACAATAATGATGTAGAGTTATTCTATTTCTTATTTCCTCATTAATTTTTGTAACATATATGTAATTTTATATATCTAAGTCTTCTTTGTGCATCAATGACAGCAGGACAGTCTATCCTCGATTGCGTGTTCTCTAGCTCATCTATCTTTCATTAACTAGGTTGCGTTGTCGTCGAAAGAAATGTTTGTAATATTCTATTGACTTTATCTGGATATTGCACAAATAATGCATGACCAGCATCTTTAATCTGTATAAGCCAAGCTCCAGGGATTTTTCCTGCAATAACCAAAGAATTAGCTGTTGGTACATTATTATCATAAGTTCCAGTTACAATCAAAGTAGGATTAGATATTTTTGTAAGCTCATCACAAATGCCGTTCTAGTTGGTTGCCATCCAGTTTTGTGAAATGTCATTTTGCTGCTTTATAGTATTAGGAGGAATACCAGAAAACAAATCTTTGGCTTTTGGAACGGATTCAAGAAAATTAGGATGCAATTCCATCCATGCTGATCCCATCGGGATAGATAGAAGCGTTTTTACATCCTGCGGAGTAATGGGAATATTATTTATAGATTTATTTACCATTTCAGAAAAAAATTTTACATGTTGAGGACTTAGAGGTATACTCTCTTTTCCACACATGATGCGGCAAAAAGTATAAGCCTGTTAACCTTTTCTGGATGCGTAACGGTAAGCTGTTGAGCTACAAATGAACCCAGAGAATATCCAAGGACATCTGCTCTTTGTATTTTCAGAGCATCTAATAATCCAACAGTATCATTTGCAAGTTGCTGAATGAAGAATGGTCTTGTACCGGAAGTTGTATTTCCAACTCCACGGCTATCAAATATAATAAGTGTGTGATTTGATGAGAGTTCTCTTAAAGTAGATGGCTCCCAGGCATTCATATCACTAGAAGCGCCACTAACAAGTAAAATAGGCTCACCTTTATCTAACATCTTGTATGCAATGTCAATATCTCCTACGCGGACTTTTTTTGCCGGTATGTTTTGTATGTCTATTGAATCTGTAATATTGGAGTTGATTTGATTAGGCTGCTGCTGACCGTAAGCAAAGTTGCTAGTAGTACCAAAATAAATATTACCACCAATCAACAATATTACATTACCAGGAATAATAAGTACAAACGCAAAAACAATAAAGAGTGCTATCGGTATAACAAGACATAATTTACTAATAGATTTGTGACTTAACATATTTTTGAAAAGCTAACGTACTAAATAAATTGTTCAAGTCAGGTGAAATTTTTACAGCCTTTTTATGAAACGATAAGTTAGCAGGACCGACTTTATTACAGTAATATACGAAGATACAAGTAGAACTTATAAGGTAATTACTAAGGAAGAAGAAGTACTAAAGCTGAATTAATAGATACTAAAAAATAAAGGTCAAGCATATTCACTTGAATAGGAATTAATGTCTAAGAAATTGGGTGGTATATTTGAGTCAAATCTGTCCTGCATTCCACCGAACCTGTGAATTAACTTCTATAGCTACTACCACTGCGGATTATTCTTCTTGTTCTAATTCATCGTTATCATTACCAGTCATCATCTATATTCCCAAACCCATTGAATCAAAGTGATACCTACAGAATAGAAGAGTCAGAAGATTTTCATAATAGTAAAGGCGATATTGCTGGGTGATGAATAAACTAAAATAAATAAAACAGTATATTTATTATTTTGTAATACTCAAACAAGTTTTCAAAGATTATGTATGTGTTTTTTGATAAATTAGGTTTTCATGGTTACTGCTGCATATATTTTAATGATTGACTATCTAATTAGCTAACTGACCATTTCCAGCTTTTGACCTAGTAACGTGCCACAATATGCAAAATTATTTTTCATTATTGCATCTGTATACTTTGAAAAGATAGAACTATCCATACAGGAGCCATGCATTGGATATACCATCTTCGGTGACATATTCAGTAGCCTTTTAGTAGTCTGTCTTACTGGTCCTTCACTTGCAAATATTCCAGCACCTCTATAAAGGTTAATCATATTCTCTGATAGGTCGTCTGTAATGACTGGTTTATTATTTCCTGGCTGAATGAATAGATCAGATGGAAAAAGCGATTTAGTAGTTTCTTCAAAAATCATCATACTATCCCAGTGATGCACATGAGGAGTCATAATGAATCTAAACTGCTTTTTACCTGTTTTCAGAGTTTCATTATCCCAAAAAGACATATGGTCTACAGGGACATTATGCCATCCAGTTAGGTTTAGCTTTGAACTTAAATCACTGCATACTAATTTAGCATCAGCAGATTCAAGAAATGTCATTCCTCCCCATTCATCACTTTCAAAATGAAGAAACGCTACATAGGTTAGTTTTTGTAATGGAATTACTTCTTTTACTTTTTCTTCTATTTTCTTGTACATTCCAATAGGACCAGTATGAACAAGCATTGGCTGTTCATCGTCAATTAAGAACTGATTGAATGTAATTCCAAATATTTCATCAAATCCAGAAATTCTGTATATTCCATTATATATCTCTACAATTTTAACATCAATATCTTTTGGGCTATAGTACGTCCTATTTATCTGTGGCATGTATTAGATTTCATAATTGAAATGGTATTAGATATAGATATGTTTATTCTTGTTGATAATATTTGTCCTGTGATTTTGTGTGTGTGTATATATATCCTACACATTTTATAGTAAATAAAAAATGGCATTTGGAGAATTATTTATCGAAGATAAAGGCAAGATAACAGGCCAAAGGGTTTTGGATGTAGAGGGACCCAAAATAGAAAGTTCTTTTGTAATGGATGGAAAATACAAAGGAGTAGATGGTATTGATATTGGAACCTACTCTTCTGTAATAAGAAAAGGAGAAGGAGGAGTGGCAATGTATGGGGAAGGACAAGGAGTAGTAACAACAAAAGATGGTCAAGAATGGCAACTTGGACAGGTCAAGGAATAGGCAGGTTTAGTAGCCCAGGAAAAATAAGCTTTCGTGGATCGTTGTTCTTTAGTACAAACTCACAAAATCGAAAACTAGCATTTCTTAATAATATGGTTGGTGTCTTTGAATATGAGGTAGATGAGATGGGAAATTGCTCATCTAAAGTATGGGAATGGAAATAGATGAGTAAATAGGTGAGTAAAATCTAAAGCTATTAATTCTGTTATTTTATTCATAAGTGACATTCAAAGACTTACAAAGATAATCTAATCTCAGGCTAATCCTGAATAGAATTATTTATTTGAAAGGCTAAGGGATAAACCATTCTGAATATAGGACTAGAAGCAACATAAACATGAAGATATCAAGACTAAAGGACATTGTTGCCTCAATCAGATTATAGGCCTACTAAAGAAGGATAATCAAGAAAAGCCGCTATATAAATATGAAAAGGATTCGTATGACACTTTCCTGAAGCCAGGAGGTTTAACTATGACTCCAACAAAAGATGTCAAATACGATCTTGAAGAAAAAGTTCAAGAACTTCTAATCTCAAATATTTCATCCAACCAATCAAATATACATTGATTAGCAAGTGATAAGGCTGCAGGATGACAATAATCTTCAGCACCTTCTTCTGTTGTAAATAGTATGTATTTTTTAGGACATTTCAGCAAATCATATAACATTTGTGCTTGTCCAGGAAATGAAGCATCTTTTTCTCCAGCAAGAAGTAATGTAGGACATTTTATTTTATGTTCAGTACATTCCATAGTATATTCTGATATCTTTTGAATAAGTTCAAGAGGAGACTTGGCACCAAATACCCACATACTATGAGTTATTTTCCATCTTGTTCCTATATCAAAATGCATAATTGTTTCAATTACCTTATTTACAATATGGTCATGTCCATTTTTAATTTCATTATGGATCATTTGAAGACGATGTATGTATGCTTCATAAATACTAAATACTCCATCATCTGCTATACAGGCCATAATACGATCATCAAAAGCAGCAGCCCTTGGAGCCAAATACCCTCCCATGCTATATCCAATTAATGCTATTTTTTTTGGATCTACTTCATTTCTGTTTAATGAAGTCTACAACAGGTGTTACTACTTTTTCCCAATCAGGTCTAAAAGGAAGTTTTTGATTGCGTATTACGCTACCTTGACCGGGGCCTTCATATGTTATGCAATTATATCCTCTTTGTAATGCTGCAGCAGCACCTAGAAAGTAGAGTTCTTCCTGTGATCCATCTAAGCCGGTAGAAAGAATAACAGTTGGTCTTCTGGTGGCATTGTCATCATTATCTACTTTATAAAAATATCCTGGAATTGTTATCCCTTCATAAGATATCTTAATTGTCTCAATAGGTGGCGAAAATAGCTTGGCTGCTTTACTGAATGATTCAACGCCTTTTTGCCATGTGGGTACAATTCTAGAATCACTTGGATTTATATCTAAATAAAAGGCAGCCCCATTCTGATAATAAGTTGAAGCTCTAAGATATCCTTCGCGTGCACTTGTTTTATGTCCTACAGAATTACAATATTCTGCATATTTGTATACTCTGTCTGCAGTCTTGAGCCATTCATTGTACCAGCTCTCAGTATCACCTTCCTTAATACGATAAGCAGTAGACAAACACTCTCCTATGTCTGCTCCTCCATAATATGTCTGGCCAATGATTCTAAGTAACTGAAAAGAAAAAGAGGGATCATGAAAAACTAATTTCATATTACTAGATAGGGAATAATTATGTATTATTTAAGGTCATAATATTATTCTCACTTACAAGCTGTAAATAGAAAGCTAATGCCGCTATAATAACAATATACAATTGTGACATTCAAAGAGCTGCAAAAACTAGTCCAATCACAACAATTCCAACAACTCTCTATAGTAATCTCAGCTATTTTTTGAAAGGCTAAGAGACAAATTATTCTGTATTTGGAATCTATATAACATCATAAGCAAGCCGATATCAAAACTAAGGAGATTACTGCTTTAATCATCATATTATTGGATTACCAAAGAAACAGGGGAGGCCATCATTAATATGGCTATTTAAAATGCCTAGATAATGCTGTATTGGACTTATTTTCACTTTCCATTTTCTGTGCAGCTGTAGATGGTTGGGTACCGTCGTTTCTTTTCTGTTGCAATGATACTTCTAATAGCTTTCTTGTTTGTTCAATACCATATATAGATAGGCTTTTTGAATCAAGAAGGCCTATCTGAGCCAAGAGCGATGCTTGATCCCAATAGATATGCTCATGTGCTATCTTATTATCACCATCAAACTTCATGATTACTACAAGTGGTAGCTCTACATGTTTACCTGTTGATGGTATCCCAGGAAGCATAATTTTAATTTCTCTATCATGTGTAAAACTTAGAATGAGCTCATCTACAACCTTATCTTTACCTACAGTACGAGAGACGCGTACAATCTTTGTGTCATCCGGCATTTTACCAACAAAATCATTCTTGTAGAAGTTATAGACTCCATCATAGCCTATTCCTCCAGTTAATGTTGGTACATGGTGTACATATGGCTTTTTAACCATTGTCTTCATTGTTGCGTCTACATCATGATCTTCGAATTCACACTTTATATGTTTGTCAAATATTGCTCCTAAGTTAGGATGATGATCAAGTCTATTGTTTTGCTTTGGATTATTGCTAATAATATCATCATCATTTGATGCCTCCATCTTCTTATCACTATCTATACAGAGAGTTTTTTATCTTTTTTTTGATAAACATACAAAAATTACTGAAAAGACAATGTCCCAAAAGAAATAAGTGAAACCAGATAACAAAGCTGGTCACCTAGTGGTCATCCATTCATTGGGATACATTGTGTTTTATACACCACTGGTATTTTACCCCTTCTCCGTAATGTCCATCAACACCCGCCCACTGTAATAAGTTCTCTGACTGGTTCTGCTCTTCACTAGCACTGTTGATATCAGCAAATAATAATGATGACGTTATCGCTAAGAGGAACTCTATCACAACGCTTGCTTCATTTCAGTAATCAATCACACATATGTATACAATAAAAGATGATGTTTATATCTAAAACTATTACATTAAAATCTACTCTTAGATAATGTTTACATGTTATTCTTATATGTGATCAAATTAAAGTGTTTTACGAATATTTCCTGTTCAGAAGGAATCAGACGAAATCAGATAGCAAAAATGGTATCAAGGGTATCATGAATTGTATGTCTTATAAAGCTGAATCATTTAAACTGTAGGGCAAAAATAAACATTGACCATCAGCGAAGAAAGAAAGAAGTGGGTTAGACCTTTACTATAATCAGGGAAAGACAATGCGTGAAATAGCAAAGATAGAGAGGATGTCAATTCGCGACATTTCTGCTATTATAAAGGAAGAAGAAGAAGCCAGACGACAAACGTATAAACAACAAGAGCTATCTGCCAAATCCTACAAACTATTTTCTGAAGGTAAGACATCTGTACAAGTCGCCACCATACTAAACCTAAGAGAGCCAGAAGTAAGCAAATTGTATAGAGAATATCGGAAGCTAAAGGGATTGGATAAACTCATTACCATAGATAAAGAGACAAACGGCAAAATATGGCCAGTTTGGAAATTATACCAACGATTAGTAAACAAAAGAGGTATGAGTATCGCGCAAGTAGTAAATGTTGTAGAGATTGCTATTCATAAACTTCCTCATATGGAAAGTCTCTATAAACAGGCTAAAGATGAGGCGGAGAAGATGCAACCCACAAAACAAGTGTTGATAAATGATATATAGGCCAAAAAAATAAAATATCAATATTAGATAGTATTGCATTCACTTCTGAACAGGAGTGCAAGAGAACAAAACAACAAGTGCAAGAACTTACTGATAAAAAGGATAGAATAGAAAAGTTGATTGCAAATATTCTTAATAATGATGACGAATGCTATTCAAAACTAAAGCACATCATTAAAAAAAATGTTAAAGCCGTTTTAGCAGAAAAGAGAGTTTTAATATCAATATCCTTTGCGGCGCTAATCCAAACATTAAAAGCTGATCCACAAATGGATAAATTAATTCAGAATATACCCACAGCAAACAATGGTGAACAACACAAAGATAATGACAAAAGCATTACAAATACCTTGAATCCAATAAGGATAGCCTATTAGATTTAGCCGAAAAGCATTACGAAAACCTTGTCAAAGCATAAACAAATGATTCTATATCTAGTGTTGCCGTTTCTTCCTCCAATCCCACAATATCATTACCTTCGTCATCATCATCAACATTCTCAGCCCCATCTAATTAAAGTGATATCTACGGAATAGAAAAATCAGAAAGTTTTCATAATAATAAAGACGATATTGCTGATTCATTTAATAACGGAACTAGACTCCTCTGCAATATCCATTAGTGAATATTGCAGTTCCGTATTAAAGTAAAATTGTTCCATTATTTTTAGCCAATCTATCCTTTGTTGGTAATTAGGCATATGTTCCCAAACCACAGCCAAGAATAATAGAATTGCTCCTTGATTTTTAGATGGATATAATTCTTGTATTACAATATAATAACATCTTGTGTAGCTATTAGATTGTATCAAGACAAAAAAATTCTTTTCTTATTTACATTAATAACTATTACTATTTGCCCACTATTTACCTATACTGCTCTTGGAAACTTATCTAATAATAGCTCTGTGAAACCTAAAGTTATTTCTAACACAACAAACAGCACCATAGAAAACACAATTATGACAACAAAGATTGGATTACCATCTATATCTATTTCCACAGATAAAATAAGATATATACTAAGTGAAATAGTCCAAGTTTCTGGAAAGGTATATGATGAAGAAGGAAACTCAAATCATGAAAGGATAACACTTCAAGTTACATTACTACCCAATAGTTCTAAAGTTCCACCTCATCCTGAATATTTGTATTGGATATATAACATAATGGCAGAATAGAATTTTGGGCCGGCGATAGGACGGTAAGAAAAATAAACTGAAGAGGTTAGATAAAATAATAATTTATGTCATCCTTGTAAGTTATTCTAGATTAGATGACACATTTTTTAGATGAGAGAATGTTTTTTCTAACAGATCTATGTAATAGTACTTGCGAAAATAAAAGTAGAAAATAGCAACAACAGTATTGCAATTAGAAAGATTATAGTAGATAGTTAATTTATCGCCTATTTGGACCTGGGCCACCTGGACCAAATCCTCTTTCATCAGCCACGACGCCATATATTGGAGTATTTCCATAATGTTCTTCTACCCTTGTAGGATCAATCCATATGCTTATTACACCTTCTCCTAATACGCGGACAGAAGTAGGTACGTCTTCTACTATACCATCAGGAAGATTTATAGCAGAAGTGCCATTAAATGTCTTTATTCCGTTCTCTTCAGAAATGTCTGTTACGTTGAAATTAGCAATTGAATGACTATGAGATGCGGAACCATTAACCATTATCATCCTAACGTTTGCACTAAACGTAATATCGGAAGCATTGGCGGTAGTCTCATTTGCGACAATATTCCCTTTCCAGTTTCCAGTCACAATCCATTCATGATTTCCTGATTCGTCATCTTGAACACTTGCAATTGTACCAAAAGAATAATCTCCCGGGATCTCTGTACGTGGATATGGTTGAGCAAAAGTTAAATTAGAAGTTGTCAAAGTAAATAATAGGCCCACCATAACAATAGCAGATAAAATTAATTTCTTCATTACAGTAAAATATCAACAATGTATATTAGAATCTATCTATAAAAAGTATAGAAAAATGTATTGAGAATGAAGGATTTAGCTTCTTGCAAAGACCTGTATCCTATCGTTATTTCGATCTACTACAAATATCTTTTCTTCTGAATCTATTGCAAGTCCCAATGGAAAGCTCAATTGTCCCTCTCCAAAGCTGGTTATGAAATTACCATTAATGTCAAACACCGAAATTCTATTATTGTCTGGTTCTGATACATATACATTACCTTCAGGATCAATTGCAATTCCTCCAACACCGCCTAACTGACCTTCTCCAGTACCAGACGATCCAAAGCTTCTCAAAAAGTTACCATTGCTATCAAAGACCTGTATTCTATCATTTCCCATATCTCCTACATAGACATTGTTTTGCGAATCTACTGCAATGTCAGTTGGTGTAATAAATTGACCACTACCAGTACCTGCAGATCCCCATTCATTCATTAAATTACCATTACTGTCAAACTTTACAACATGATTATTTTCTCCAAAATCAGAAACATAAACATAACCATCAGAATCAACAGCAATACCTGCAGGATTGATGAATTGACCAGAACCTAATCCTACTGCGCCCCAAGTATCAAGAAATGTACCATTTGAAGTGAACTTTTGTACTGCAAAAGAAGGGGTTCCAAAGTCTGTTACATAAACATTATCTTCTGAATCAATCGCAATAGACGTAGGACTTGCGAAATAATTTGGTCCAAAACCAAGGGAGCCCCAAGAATCTAAGAAAGACCCATTATTCGAAAATTTCTGAATTTGATTTGAGGTGGCAGTAAAGTCTGTTACATATACATTACCTTCGGAGTCTATTGAGATTTCGTTAGGTTGAGAAAAACTGCCTTGTTGTCCTCTACCTGATTGGCCCCATTGATTAACAACCATATATTGTTCCTGTGCATAAGAGTTTTGCAAAATAAAGGCAAAAAGAAGTGTTGCAATTGCCGTTAACACAATTAATTTTTTCATTTAAAAAAGATAAAAAACTGATACTATAAATATATTACATTGTAAGGAATATAGATTTGCTGTTGTATAAAACAATAAATTTTCTTTCAGAATATATGATTAACTAATTCCTTAAGGATAAAGTAAATATAATTTCTACATTAATGTTATTACTTCTAAGAGCAATTATACTTACATTTGAATATGCAAGTGTGCTAAAAAAAGTTCTACAGCCCAATCTCAAGTTCTTGCTAATACAATAGATGAAGTGCTTGAACATTATACTGATGCTCATGGAATTAAGAATAGAATAGATTCTCTATCTCCAAAATATCTAGATGGAAAATATATAAGGTCGATATGTCATGATGTGCTCTATCCTGCGTCATATGAAAATGAATGCTAATATAGCATTTAGGAGTGGTGAAATTACTGATAGACATATTATTTTCGACATATTTGAATTCATGATATAAAGATGTAAGATTGATTTGTAGATTTGTATGTTGTTATCAATTGTACACATTGATTCAATTCAAATTCGTGTGAAGGTAAAAGAACAAATGACTTATGGATGTTGTATATTGCAGATATGTGATTGATCAACTGTATAAAAAGGCCAACTTCACAATTGCTTCACCCCTTTGCTCTGACTGCCACTATAATGCTATTAATACTACTACTGCTTCAGCTTCATCGACTCTATCATCATCATTGCTTTTTCTTTGATCTTCCATAATACGTCATTATACCAGCGCATGTAAATCCAATAAATTCTGGAATGATGAATAACAAGAAGCGTTTTATTGGAGGAGCATGATAATCTAGCAAGCTAGCAATAGGCCCACCAACAAGTCCACCAAATAGCCCCATTAGTATTAATATAGTGATTATTCGCTCCTTACTCACAGTAATATACTACATTTTAATGAAAAAAGATGTCTATTAAGTTGGGTGGAAAAATAGAGTCAATTCTGTCCTGCATTCCACCGAACCAGTTAAAATTTTGTAGCAGAGTTACGATAATCTATGTGGGAAGTGATGCGGACTGTTCACTTATATAATCCAATTTAGTCTATGACATCTACTAAATCATATCAACGGGTCCTTCGACACGTTTTCCACGCAATAAGTAGTGATGATATTAGAAATTTCACACGCTTTTTCCACACATTCTGCGGAAATTCGCACGCATTCCCCCACTTATTCCGCATCCGTATGGAATACTTTCCGCATCTTTCCGCATCTTTCCGCATCCGTATGGAATACGAAAAAGCCTTGGTATCATCCTACTATCATAATAATGATAGATTAGAAAGATGTTATGAATAACAGCCTAAAGCTCTGAATTAGTTTGCCTTATTAAGATATTATTATTATAACTGTAACAAATGTGAGTTGTAAAATAGAGTCAATTCTATCCCTCATTGCACGGAACCCGTTGTGATATCACTGCTTTATTATGATTCCATGCGAATAAAAAGGAGAGAAAAAATAAGTGTGTTAGAACTAAGAGGAGGAATAGAAGAATCATCAATAGACCCATATTCAATATTCCTATTTGCAATGAGGTTGCCTAAGACTAGAGAAAAATGTACTGGAAGATTGAGGTCAAAACAGATGAATAACAGTGATCCAGAACGCAAGTAGATTACAGATCAAGACCAGGGGAAATAATATAATAATTTCGACGTTTCTATTCTGTTGTGAAAGAGATAGTTACAGCGTCCGACATTAATGCCTCTGCTGCCCGCGTGTGGCAGGTCTTAACTGATTTTGAGAACTAGCCAGCTTAGAATCCATTTATCAAAAAGATAACAGGAAAGCCCACAAAAGATGCCAAGATTAAGTTCACATGCGCAATCCACATGGCGGTACAATTGTCTTAACACCTACAGTACTAGTTGCTGAAAAAGACAGAGAATTAAGATGGCTTGGCAAATTGGAAAGAGAAGGGAATTCAATGCTTAATATAGATTCCTTATTGAGCCTCTGGTAGAAAACAACAAGGTTCACTTTATCCACAGTGAAAGGTTTACAGGTTCAATGGTTGCATCCCTTGAAGAATGGCTAGATAAGGTTATCAAGCGGAATTTTGAAATTATGAATAAGGCTCTAAAAGATAGGACTGAAAAACGGTAAAACCCCATGAACTAACAGTTGACAGGTTTTTCCATGACCAGCTAAGTTGTCAGAACTAATGAATTAAAACTATAAGAGTATCCTAAGTGGAATGACCTTGAAATGGATCAATCTAGTAGCAATACCCTCAGCAGTGGTGTAAATGCACAACTACTTGGTACAGTCATCGAAAGTATCAAGAATCAGCCAGAAATGGGCAAAGTCACTTTTCAGTTGCAAACAAGATGGCAGAGCGGTGACGGATTTAAAATTACATCGACTGGCAAGAATTTTCAAATAGGAGGTCAGACTATCGAGAGACGGCAAGCCTTCACACTGGCAAGTGATTTTCCAGACGAATTGGGAGGTATGAGCAAAGGTCCTACCGTCTGTGAAATGTGTATGGCTAGCATCGCTTCTTGTATCTCCCAGACAATTGTAGCTTACGCGACTATGATGGGGGTTCAACTAGACAGCATAAGAATCGAAACAGAAGGCGATGTGGATATCAGAGGATTCACCGGTGTATCAGAGAAAGTAAGACCGGGCGCTCAAGAATTTCGGATAAACATTCATTTGGAGAGTAAGACTGCTTCCAAGGATCAGCTAGAAAAGTTGCATGAATTGGGAAAGAAGTTTTCACCAGCCATGGATACGCTGACACATGGAACGACAATTAAGACGATATACAAGAGATAGAATCGGCAATCCCAAATAAATAACAGATTTTTGCTGAAGATTTTTTATCCCGAAATCACGACAATAAGCCATTATTTGGTTTTTGGTCTGAATAGTTTCCAGTCATATCGGAAATTATGCTAAAATTTTCTGGCAAATATGCCCAGGCGCATAAAGTCCAGCGACCATGCCCCGTCCGAGCGTTCGAACTCATTTAGAAATGCATCAACAAATTGATCCTTCTTCTTGGCATTAGTAAGATAACCAAGGAAAGCCTTCATGATTACCGTTTTTACGAAATTAGCAAAGCTTTCACGATCAGAAAAGGTTGTGGTTAGTTTTGATAAATTGACTTGGATGTCTTTGAATCTTGCTTTCTGTAGTAATCTCTCTGTCTCATCCGGCTTGGGAAAATACCATGATTGTTTCCAATTAGCAAAGTGTTCCCTGAATTGGTCGGACTGCATTATTTTGAAAATAAGCCATAACAGTCTCTCTACATTTCCATGACCCCCACATTCTATCAAAAGCTCACCGTTTGGTTTCAGCAGTTGCCAGAAATGCGAGAATACGCCTTCTTGATCTAGAATCCAGTGGAGGGCCGAATTAGAAAAAATTATGTCGACCTTTATCGGAAGATTCACATTGTCCATGCTCGAATGGATGACTTGCACATTTCTCCAAAGTGACAAATTGGACTTTGCCTGCTGAACCATATTAGAGTCTGCGTCAACGGCATAAACCTGCCCAGTGGGTACTTTATCGGCAAGAATTCTTGTCAGGTTACCGGAACCTGCACCGGCATCCATGACTATTTCATTGCCAATCCATCTTCTTTTCTCAAGCTGCTTCCGACCCCACTCTAGCTGCACATTGCTTGAAACCTTGTCATATGTTCGAGCATCCCAAGAATGATTATCATTATTATTCAATTTGATTCTCACAAGATAGCAGTTCGGTTCATTAATAAATTCTAAGGGATATTTGTTGCAGTGTAAGAATAATAGCCGACACGCCCAAGTTGGCCGAGCTGGCGCGCGCAATATCAGAGTGCCGATCGCCTGTAGCTGATGTGATCTCAGACAGGCACCAGTGCAGATTACTCTAGAAGAAAACTGAATTCATGAAATTCTGAGGTGGAGTCTAGTGATCAACTACATCTCTATTGTTGTCTAGTCTTTTTAGAGATTGCATATTTTACATTAACAGTAGTTACGAAAATAACTTAACGAATCTTAAAACAAAATAAAATAGGGGCAGCAACAATTCTAGAAGACAAATCTAGTTCCAACACTGGGTTGGATAACTTTCTGAGGCATGTGCTGGATTATTGCGTTTATGGCTTTCCATCCTGTGCAGTGGCATGGTACGATATAGTCAGGATCAACATCCTGCAAAGCTCTTACTGTCGGCTCGATCGCATCCTCATATAGCGCACATGACAGGTGAAAGCCTCCAAGAACTGCATAATCTTTTCGTTTCCTCAAGCTTCTTGGCGTAGTTTATTGTATTTATTATCCCTGCATGACCGCAGCCGCTTATGATCACAAGCCCCTTTCCTTCTACCTCTGCATATTGGGACGGGAAAGCCTTCTCGTAACTTGTTTCTCTTGGAATTTGACCGCTAACAATAAGACAGGCATCCTTTTCTTCAGGAAGGCCACTTGGTACTTCATTCTTTTCCACGATTATGCCGTGTTGCTCGAGAGCCGCTTGATCCAGGATAGGATTGATCAACCTAGTTCCATCCGGAAAAATATCCCAGCGCTTCAGGAAAGCATCCGGATGAGCATACCAACTTGACAGGTCTTGAAATTCGATTTGCCACACTTTGCAATCCCGAAAAATGAAAGTGGCCATGGCTAGTACAATCGCATCAATGTTTTGGAGGTCAATTCCAAAATAGGTCAGAATTAAAGATGATACCATTTTCGCTCGTTCCTGTATCAAAGAGGTATGTGTTTCTTTGAATCGAACCACTTCCTGCATTATTATTATTAAGTTCTGTTTCTATTAGAGCAGAAAATCCATGCTCTGCTATGGGTCCGGGAAGAAATTTCTCGTCTTTGCCTAATGGTGGCCGGTGCGCATGTAGTGAGTTAGAAAGCAGTCTGTCTGTAATGTTATCCAAAGAAGGGTAATCGACATCGTATTGATGGGAACAAGTAGCATGTTGGAAAGTATGAGATCATCCTATAAAAAATTTTAAGGCATTATGATGCTCATTAGAGGCTCGTTTGTAGGAGAGAAATCAGGGATATTTATGATTCAGCTATAATCTTTAGTAACTTCAATGCCAATTTCAGTGGTATTAAATTCTATGGCTTGCTATATCTAAAACAGAAAAACCAAAGAAATTAGCTGTTCGTTCTATTGTTGTCACTCTTCTTATTAAATCATCACATCTATCAAAGCTTGTTGATTTGATATATATATTATAAATTTGATAATTATCTTTTAACTTTGAATTTATTTTTCTTTTTTCCAAATATAGGAAAAATCCACTGTTTTTTTATATGTGAATTTATAAGTATTGGATTATTGTTATTTGTAGAAGTTGCTATTCCACAGAGATTCAAAAAAGACCAGAATATTGCATCGTGCTCAAGTAGTAAATGCAGTAATAGACATTTTTTATGATGCACAAGAGAGAATAGACATTTGTGGTAATTCTAAATTTCCACCATTAATATTTTCATTTGAACCAATAAGGAAGGCAATACTTGCTGCTAAAAATAGCGGCATAAGACAAAGATATATTGTTGAAATTACAAAAGAAAATATCCAATATTGTAAAGAGCTAATGCAATTAGTTAAGGATCTTCGTCACTCAGATCAAATTGAAACTAACTTTGGATTAAATGAGATAGAATATTTAGGATCTGTAAGTTTGCAACAAGAACGATTACAAGCTACTTATTGTAATATAAAGGAAGTGGTAGAACAGCAACACTATATTTTTGATAGCCTTTGGAATAAATCAATACGTGCAGACGAAAAAATAAGAGAAATTGAAGAAGGCATAGAATCAGAATTTTATGAAGTTATTACCGATAATGAAAAAGCAAAGAACGTCTATATTGACCTTGCAAAATCAATAGAGAAAGAAGCTCTATTACTCTTTGCAAATAGTAAAGCCGTACTTAGGTCAGATAAATTAGGAATTATAGATTATCTGATAGAAGCATCAGCCAAAAGAAGAGAGGCTATGAAAGGTGCAACAATTAGAATTATCTGTCCATTAACTGTAGAGAATTCACAAGTAATAAAAAAAATTATGGAGAATGCACCTGATATTAGAATTCAAAACAGCATTGGTTCTCATTCTGGGCTATTTGTAGTAGATAGATCAAAGTTTATGAGATTTGAGCTTAAAGAACCACGATCTGAAGAGTTTTCAGAAGCTATTGGATTTGTTGTATACTCAAACAGCAAAGTTGGTGTAGAATCCTCCACGGCATTTTTTGAACTACTTTGGAATGAGCGTATTCAATATGAAAAAGTAAGAGAATATGAAAGACAAAAAG
>DASQRW010000221.1:0-4572 GCA_035642715.1 Nitrososphaeraceae archaeon
TAATGCAAAAAACAGCTACTGGCTTTGAAGAAATGATGAAAAATGCTTCTTCTTCTCCTGACCTTGTAGCAAAGGTAGTTCTTAACGCCATCAGAGATGAAAATCCTAGTCTTAGGTATTTAGCCGGAAGTGATGTAGAGATATGGCTAGGGGGTAAAAGAAAGATGGCCGATGAAGAGCTCTATAAAATGATAAAGCAAAATCTTATGATGTAGAGCATTGAAAGAAAGAAGAAAAAACACCTTACTACTGCTTTCTGCTCACCTTCCTTAGTTTCATATTCTTGATAAAATAATTTACGGGTTCGGTGGGATGCAATACACTAGTGTATGTAGTTCATTTGCGCTTTGTAAAATGATTTAGTCTAAGAGTAGCATAAGGCCTGGAATAGATTCTAAGGATTGATGCTGATGCGGAATTTACTTGTTTGTTTCTTCTGCAATTCTTTGTTGTTCTTGTGCGTATACTTCTCCTCTGTTCTTTGGAGGTCTTGGCTCCTTGGACTTGTCTGCTTTAGCTTCTTCTGCAATTCTTTGTTGTTCTTGTGCGTATACTTCTCCTCTGTTCTTTGGAGGTCTTGATTTATCATCATCTTCTTTGCTTTCAGATGACATTATTATAGTATATTCTCCTTATAAGATAAAATGCTTTCTTGCATGCATTCTCTAGAAGACTTTATTGACTTGTGGACTTTCTTAATTTTCCACTCACCCAACTTAATAGACATCTTCTTTTCATTAAAAGGTAGAGTTTATTACTGTGAACAGGGAGCGAATAATCACTATACTAATACTAATAGGGCTATTTGGTGGACTTGTTGGTGGGCCTATTGCTAGCTTGCTAGATTATCATGCTTCTCCAGTAAGACGCTTTTGGTTATTCATAATTCCAGAATTCATTGGATTTACATGCGCCGGTATAATGGTATATTATGGAAGATCAAGGAAAAAGCAATGATGACAGAAAATTATGCTGACATCCTCAGAGGCTCTTTAGATGCTGTGGATTATCATCAGCCTGTGATGACTTTGCTATTCCTAAAGAGAGTAAAGTTCTGTGCATGTATTGGCCTTCAGTAGTCCATACAGCTGGAAATCCTATCGGGTTCCAGAGAAAAGTGAATGCTGACAGGAGTAATGGTATAGCTAGAAAAAATATAGATTTATTATTATTATGACTAAACCGCTTAAAGATGTGATGAATATTCTGAGTCAGATAAGGTCAAAGAGTTTTTTATAGATTATATATTTTATGAATTTACGACTTTATTGGTGTCAGCTTCCAGTCTTTAACCATTCTTAGAAGGTCTTCTAGTATGTTTGTAAAATCGTCGTACAGCTCCTTGTGGAATATACTACTAACAGGACAGTTAGCTGGCTTTGTTGTTGCTGTTGATTTATGAGTAGGATTAGAAGCAAGCTTCTTGGGTCGTGTGACCAGTCCTCTACCTTGTGCAACTCTTGTATCCCATAAGTCGCGCATAAGCCAACTATCTTCATTTATTATCTCACCAGAGTTTTTTCTATAGTTCATCCAATTTGCTAATTCATTCCATGTCTCTGCGGATATATAGGAAAAATACTCATCATCTTCTCCAGCATAGACTATTATTTTGGCTGCAACTATTTTACCATCTATTTCTATAGGACGTATGTCTCCCCAACGCAGATAATCCCATGCTCCAAGACGAATACCTGAAGAAGCCATTGTATAGACAATGTCCTTTATTCTTCTGTCAGGATATTCTAATAATTTTGTTAATTCTTCAATTGTTGGGATTCTATCATCGGCATATCGCCTTCCTCTTGGAAGTCCACGTGTAATCTTCTTCCAAGCAATAGGCAAATCAGCCATGTCACAAAATAGTTTAATGCTCTTTACATAATTCCTGACGGTTGCACCACTTATTTCCTTTTGGCTTACTCTATTATTTTGAAACTGAATAAACCTCAAGATATTGTTGAAGTTCCAGTTGCTATCTTTCCTTGCAATTTCAACAAACACTCTACTTTTATCTTCTATTGAACCACCTTCAATTCCAAGGAAGTCAAAGAACTTGCCAAGTCTTTTCTGATACTTATCCCTTGTAACTGGCGATTTCATCGCATAAAGATAAAGAGTCCAAGGGCTTGAGTCTGATTCTAACTGTTCTACTTTCACTCTTTGTTTACACCTATATTTTAGTAGAACCCACTTAAAAGAACCAATATCGTAACGGGCCCAGAGGGATGCAAATGAAAATTCAATCGAGTCTCATCATCGCATCTGTTTTAATATGGCATGAATGTGAAAAGCTAAGCGACAAACATTATTTAAACTGACATGGCATCTAATGGGGCCAGTGGTTTGTGAAACAAATTTGACATGATAATTAGGACCAGAAACTTGAAGGGATGCATTTTACGTATAATTTAGTTTCTTCAATTAGCTTTACTTCATAAGAGTTTACACTATCTCCTCCTTCGTGTGGTGACTTACCATTCTTTACACAATATTTCCACCCATGCCACGCGCAAGTCACAATATCTCCATGTAAGGATCCCTGACTAAGAGGTGCTCCTTCGTGTTTGCAAATATTAGATATAGCATAATATTTTCCATCTACGTTAAAGACAGCAATATCAACACTTTTTCCTTTCTCATCTGAAATGGAGAAGGATTTTGATCTTCCCGGTTGTATTTCTGATGCAAGGCCAATATAGCGATAAGAAGTATTCCTGTAGTAATCACTACTATCATTATTTGGCATCAACCTCTTCATCGATCATCTAGTTCTGTTATTCCCATAAGATATACGTTAGCAGTATCATACTCTACGGAAATATGGTCCGCAGCTTGGACTGAGTCTGAAATCAGACTTGTTATACGTCTCTAGGCCCTTCATTGATCCAACAGGATTTGAAGTGAAGTAAAGTAAACCAAATCATTAGAATATAGTTGAACAAATTTAACTGCTATCCGGAGATATGTGTCATAATTTTAAGGCGCTAAGTCTTTGTCTTTTTCAAAATGGGCCGGGTCGTATTGGCAAAAGAATTGTCGCTTTAAGTTGGCCAAGGACTGAAAGCTTTCAATAATTGTCTTGACCTTTTAGAAGCTTATTATCCCCTGTCTAATGGGTGTTTCATTTCTTAATAGTAATAGTGCAAAAGAGGTTGTTAGTGTGAGTCTCTCTCCAAATGAAGATAGTCTTACCAAAGATTCTCATAGGAACTAAACAAAATAAGTACTTTTTAAATCATATTAAATACCTCTATTGTATGGTTAGTTTACTTGAATATTTGCCAATCATAACGTCTGGCCTACTAGCTCTCTCAATACTAACTCTAGTCCTTGGTCGAAAGAATCTAAGACTGCAGAGCGAGTATCAAATCTATGCTAGAATGATTGAGGCTAGGGTGAGACTTGAAAGCACAGAATCTTTTGCAAGAATGGCGAAGGAGAGTCCATATTATGCAGAACGCTTTGCACTTGTTGAGAGTCCAGATCAGTTTTACACATTGCGTGCATATATTGATCTGTATGAATTCATCTTCAGATTGCACAAGACGGATGCGATAGATGAACAGTTATGGTTAAGATGGGCTTCTGGGGCTAGGGCAATGAAATCGATCCCAAAGTTTCAAGCAGTCTGGAATAAGACGAAGAATGTTCATACTAGAGATTTCGTGAATTTCATAGACTCATTATGATTTAGCAGAAACTGCTGCATTAAGGCCCTTACAGAAGCACTGGTGTTCTTCGCACAGCTTCACCACGGGATTACTGGTAGCGTTGTATTCATCAACTATGTGGTTTGGGAGTCTCCAAAACATCTTAAGCAGGTCCGTCGGGGCTAGTGACGATATCGGTGCTAAAAGTAGGTTCCTAATATGACACATAGACAGAATAAGCTTTAAAGGTTTTCTAAAGCTCCCTGAAAGGGCTACTAGGAATGTGAATGTTGCGGCTAAATTGGTTCTTTGTTCAGTTATTAATATGAAATGGATTCAATGGCTGGCTGGGGTTGGCAACAGAATTGTCGCTTGAGGTACAGCCTGTGAGTAGTGAAATGATTCGACACATTGTTTAGGACCAAAGATGGTGCTGGTATTGTTCATGTAGTAACCATAGCTCAGGGTTCCATGGAATGTGATAGACAGATTTGACTCAATTTTGTAACTCAAATTTGGCATATTAATAATATTCTTTAGTCATGATATTTTAGTACCTGATGACGCTATTTCAGCTATAAACTATATTGGTTTTGGCTTTATTAAACCAAATGCTCCACCTTTATCGATACAAACAATTTTGTATAGAAGGAACATTTAAGAAAATAGTTGCCTAAATGCCAGTTCACTACCAGATACTATGATTATGAAATTGATGATGAGGTTGATTTCTGTTGTCCAGAAGAGACCTTAGCTTCAGACTTCTGTATCTTTCATGACAAAGATTACCTTCAGGACAAGACCAATTATGAGGAACATAAAAGGAAGGTACTGGATAGATTGAAGCATAAAGTAAACCATGCTATATCTAATAATGAGCCATTAGTCTGCATAGGTTTTCGGCTTCCGGACTTTAGTA
>DASQRW010000222.1:0-9756 GCA_035642715.1 Nitrososphaeraceae archaeon
CGTTCCGTTTAATTCCTAATTACTCCACTAAAGCGGGGTTGTAAGCCTGATGTGATAAGGTCAACTCTTCTATCAAAGAGTGCTTCATTTGGCTTTGTTTGAAAATGTCTATATGTCGTTGTTGTTTGTTCCTGCTGCTGCATTGGTTAATCAATTAGGATAGCGCAATTCAACTTAATAAAGTGCTATTCTAAGACAAACTACATGTATATAATGTGGTGCTCCACCAAGTGTTGTTAAAATGATAAAGTGTTGTTAAAATGATAAAAATTTATGTTTTATTTGTAGTGAGTAGCAGGCACAACTCATTGCCTGTCCTTCTTAATTATCTCTACCATGTTAGCAATATCATAGAGCCTATCTCTACTACTCATTAACGCTTCTAAACAGTCATTGCAAATTTCTGTATTATTATCTCATGCCGATAACTTCATGTATTGTTTATTGTATGCATCTAATATGACCTGCTTTTGTGGGAATAAATCCATGAATCTAGACTTCTCTATAACGCTGCGTTCCAGTGAAAATGGATCTGGTATTCCTATCACTTGAAACAAATAATGCAGATGTTCTCTCTTGTCTGGGTCTAATCTTAACTCATAGATTGTCTTATTTTCATATATCTCTGCGCTAATATATCTAACATTACAAATAGAAAAAGATGAATAAACCGATAAGTTTACAGAATCCTCCTGGTATATTTATTTTTATATTTAATTGGATCACAAGATATGGCTAATACTAATATTTACATGGATTATTATAGCGTCTACATATCTTGCAATAAAAATTTCAATTGATACAATTCCTCCTTTGCTAATGTCAGGAATTCGATACACAATCTCAGGTTTAATGCTATTTTTTATATTTAAAATATATTCACTTGAAATATTTGATAATAAGAAAAGAAAACAGAAAACAGAAAAAATCCAGACATCAATAAAACAACAACAACAACAAAAAAAGAATAAGAATTCAAATCTATTACAAATAATAAGTTCAAGAAGAAAACAATGGAAAGATGCAATAATAATTGGAATTAGTCTGATAGTTGCTGGACAAGGATCATTAGCATATGGTGAACAATATCTTTCTTCTGATATTACTGCATTATTGTTCTCTACTGTTCCTATATGGGTATTATTGATTGGAAAGTTTTATTATAATTTAAAATTAAATAAATATACTCTTTTAGGAATAATAGCAGGATCAATAGGACTTGTTATACTCATATATCCATCATTTGAAGATATGTTGTTTGTTGGAGGTCAAACTAACTCCTCTACTAATACTAGTAATAAAAATAACTTTCTTGGTATATCTATTTTGTTGATAGCTGCAATTAGTTGGGCTATTGGTTCATTATATTCTCACAGAGCAGATTTACCAAATAATATTTTAATTTCAACTGGAATGATGTTATTTGTAGGTGGATTATTCTTACTTGGCATTGGAATGATTATTGAATTTAATACGTTGGATGTATCAAGATTTTCTACTTCGTCTATACTTTCTCTCTTATATCTTATAATAGTAGGAACTATGGGATGGCTAGGGTTCTTTTGGATTCTAAGAAACACTACTGCCACCTTGGCTAATACCTTTGCGTATGTAAGTCCGGTTATAGCAGTTTTTTTAGGATGGATAATACTTGATGAAAATATTAATATTAGAATAATTGTTGCAACAATAGTCATAATTGTTGGAGTAATTCTTATAGTAAACAAAAATAAAATTGTATTAAGAAATAACAACTAAAAGATTAATTATTGTATAATCAATACTTAAAATTTGATAGAATACAGATCATGCTTAAGTGAAATTTTTATGTTTGAATCATACATATTAGATGTTTAATAAATCAATAGTCATAGTGGATGGTGATCCAGATTCATAAAATTTATTTAGTGAGGCTTTAAGGATGAGTGGGTATTATGATATGCTAGTTTCATCACTGATCCAATCAAGGCATTAATTCTATCATGACCATTATAACATCCTATTTCTATATCCTTTTCATGTTGCTATTTCTGTTCTATCTTTAGTTAAAATAACATCTTGATCTACATAAATTATTTTTTCTCCTTTTTATTCACATGGAGTCCTAATAAAGGAGTGACATCATTGCGGGTTAGGTGGGATACAATACACTAGTGTATGTAGTTCATTGCGAAGAGCAGTAGTCATCTGAGCGATACTGCTAGCAAATGACTATTGAAATGTTACATGATTCTTTGACAAAGGTCATGCAATTTTGATAAATAGAATATAAATGAATCTCAATACACGATTATCCTTTAATTAGCAAAAAATAACATTTCTAGGTTCTAAAACACCTTTTCCACAATATGGGCAGTGAATTGCATTCCTCTTAGTAGGAGAATATATCTCTACTAACTGGATTATGACCTTACAACTTTGACAACGATACGTCGCAGCCAATTTTTTGTCCTTGCTCCTTGATTATTGTATGAGCTAATTTTAGGGTTTGCAACATAAAGTGGACACATGTATGTGTAAATACTACATTAGCCAAAGTGAATTATGAAGTCGCGTTGTCACCTGTCGTCTGTGCAGCCACGTGGCTTATGACAGTAAATCCCGTTATTCATAGCGCCGCTCCTGCGAGAATGGCCAACATCACCAATATTGTGATTGTACTCATTGGTAGATACGAAAGTTGGCTAATATATAAGATTACCATTCACTGGTGGCTATAATAGACAAGTATCCTAAATGGGAAACGATTAATAGGATAACATTGGAAAATGGAGAACTTTTAAAACAATCGTAGAGATGCTTGCCATTAAGTTCGCCTTCATTTAATGGAACTCCCCGATGTGTGCATATGTTATCTATAGCATAGACCGATCCTATACCCGTAACAAACTGAATTATAGCCGATCCTATTTATGGAAACAAAGTTTACTTGGAGTTATTTTGACTATTATTATCATGATTTCGAACCTGAGGTCCTGAATACTCGGAATTATTTAAAAAATGTTAGTGAACCTATGACCAAAAGGTTCACCTTAGGATTACTTCAGGCATTAGATGGATCTCCAATCTAAAACCGGCATCATGCTTAATCGCAGGGTCATTGACCCTTATATCCTGCGCAATAGACTCTTCTTCCGTTTCTATAATCGCCAAGCCGTATATACCCCTGGGATCAGCAACAGGACCAAAGATTACAGCAATTCTTTTGTCAACCAATGTTTTCCAATAATTAATGTGTTCTTGCATTAGTTCTCCTTCCGCTTCTGTCATGTCCTGAGGAAATATTGGTCGTGGAGGAAGAAGTTTATAAAGAAAGTACCTCATGCATCTTACTACATGCTAACTTGAAGTTATCCTTTTTTGATAGTATCTTCCAAATTTTTTTATATATATTATTGCGACCATTACAGAAAATATGACCGTGGAAGAAAATCTCCATTTGATGAAGACTCTAGATGACGCATGGAACAGTAGTTTTAGTTGGATACGTGGTAGATGATACTATTTCAAAAGCCAGATATAATTTGGCTCATTGCCAACAGTATCCTTGGATAAACCGATACTATTATTTAGTAAAGACAATGATTCGCTTTGCGTATTATTGAATAATATTATTCCATGGAAAACCCAACGACCATCAACCGGTCTTCCTATAGCAGAAGATATCCAAGCAATACCTTGTCCATCTGGAGTCTCAAATGTCCCATTACCTCTACTCTGGATTAATTCATCAGATAAGTGAGTGCTTATGTAAGTCTGATTGTTAGTAATATTTCCTACGCCCTTTAGAAATCCTTGGTCAGAGGAATGTTCCTCTGTCATTCGGTAAGGAGTTAATGATATATTTTTTGAACCTAAGAACTTGGTTTTATTAGCGCTATAAATCGAATCGGCTCCGTCCAAAGGCAGTGTACCCTGTTCGTTAACACTTGGCTGAGGAGTCTGTGCTAATAAATCTGTGCCAAAATGAGGTAAAACTGCCACACTGGAGATAATCAACAAGGACAGAGGTAATGACAACTTTGTTATCCTATTCAAACGGGTTCTATGAAATATGGTGATTTAAATAGATTTGGATTACAAAGTGGTAGCTATTTTAAGTGTTTGTAATAAGGGTAATAGAAGTATCAATGAAGAGATTCAATTAGCCAAATTTAAAAATATTTAATGAGTTGGAGATTTCTTATTGTGGTATGCTTTTGTCTCCCCTTGGATTGGACATACAACGACCATCAAGCCGTAGGACGGGAGACTAAGTTTTTTATCTATAGACCTTAATATTCTTGTCATATGAATGGTGAAGAGCCCAATATTTTTAACGGACTAAATACGCAGATGATAAACACAGCAATCGAAACTATGCGAAACAATACAGAAATGGCAAAGGTGACATTTTCTGTAAGATCGGAATGGAATGGCGACTTTAGTGTTATGTCTACCTCCAAAGACTTTCGTTTAGGAGGCCAAAATATAGTAAGAAATACCGAATATAAGATGCAATATGATTTTCCAGTTCAGCTCTTAGAGACGGAAAGGGACCTACCGTATGTGAGGGTTGTATGGGTGCGTTGGCCGCATGTTTGACACAAACTATGGTAGCTTATGGTACGTCCAAAGGGATCCAACTCGACAGTGTCAAGATCGATGTAGAAGGCGACGCTGACATGAGAGGTTTTAGCGGCATATCTAATGATGTAAGGCCTGGTGCCCATCAATTCAGAGTAAAAATTAATATAAACAGTGGTTCTGCTTCGAAGGAACAATTAGATGAACTTCGTAAGATTTGGAAGAAGTTTTCGCCTGCATTTGATACCTTGACCAATGGGACAAATGTGATCGTAGTTTAGTATTATGCGACGATAGAAAACTGTAAAGCAAATGATCAAGATATACTTATGTAATCTTGTCCCGTCTCAGAAATCTTTTGTAATTTTTAAGTCTCTTATATAAAAGACCATGTTCATTTCAATGGTAATGTAGTATTACCGTCCTTGATAAAGTATCTTCTGAATATTCCTTATATGGTCCTAATAAACGTGCAAGAAATGTGGTGAACTAAATTATCTCACTCCTCACACATTTTGGAATATATCTGATTTTGGTGCAAGGTGTGAAAAATGTGAAACAATTATTACCATAACACTAGAGAACGGAGAACCTAGAAAACAGGTATAGGATCATTATTGAAAGACTTATCGTGATAACAATCATATTTGTCAGAGTATCATTTGCGGTGTTAAGTTAGCTACTAATTAAAAAAAGTTAAGTACGCTTACTCCCTTCCATTCTCTAGTAGAAAAGTTCGCACTTCTGGGTGAGTCAAAGTAGCGATCTCGATGACTGATCGCTCGATTGATTGATGACATATGTAGTATATCCATCATAATCAGGAACATCGATTAACTGCTCGTGTTACTATTGCACTTCTCCATCAGCACCAATAATTCCATTGGCAGCAAGTTTCATCTCTATATGCAATATTCTTGGAACGAGTTAAACTGCTCCTCCAACCAGTAAGACAACAAGTAAGACTGAGGCAACACAAAATAAAAAAAATGAAAGCAAATAGATCTAGGCTAGGTTATTGCAATAAAGTGCTCGTCGTTTGATTTTTCCTGCTTCTTGTAGTTCTCTACTATTTGATTTAGCTTCTTTTACCGTTAGGGGGCTTCAATAATGAAACTTCCCTCCTTCAAGTACGAGAAGACAAAATCATGGGCTGGCAATGAATGAAAATGAAGTGTTAGGTTTATTAATCATCTCTAATAGTTCTTGGATATTGATAGCGAATAATAAAATGCTTCCACAGAAATCATTAGTTTTGGCAACTTTGTTTTTAGTAGCAATATCTGGAATAATGTTATTTAATGGGGTGAGCATAAATATGATAAACAACATTAACCAAGCCAAAGTATTATTATAATACCTGTTATGCAGGACAACAAACTTGTAGCATACAAGTTAGTTCAATAGAAGCTTATGAGTAGTTGCAACTTGTGGCCTTTTTTTTGATGCTTTACAGTTAATGGACCATTTTGAGTCAATTTCTATATTATAGTTGGGGCCAGTGGGATGTGAAACAAATTTGACCTAAATTTTGGTCCTACTATAAAAATATAGGTCCAACACTTTTCAATAATATTTTGGATTTGAATCCCTCGATAAAGTGGGGCCAATTACATATAATATAACTAAAGAAGTACCTCTTTTTTATTTGAGTCATTTTATATTCTATAATTTGGACTTTCAATACTTGCTTGATAATATATGGTTAATGCTATATTCTATTTTTAACTAACTTTACAATTTTTGTGGAGTAGTAACTAACTTCCCAAACAATTGTGATTCCATCATTTTTATGTGACCGATCACCATATCTTCAAATGGATAAATCGTATCTATTATTGCTTTTATTTTTCCTTTACTTGTCCATTTAATTACTTCTTCTAATCCTGCCTTCGTTCCTTGAGTAGCTCCAATAAGATTTAGTCCTCTAAAGAAGAGATATCTCAAGTCTAGTTTCGAGTCATATCCAGTTGTGGCTCCAGTAGATACTAAGGTGCCTCCCATGTTTAAGAGACTAACTTCTTGTGCAAATACAGACTTTCCAATATGTTCAAAAATAATATCTACACCTTCTCCTTGATTATTATTTGCTGTTAAATTTCTAACTTTCTTGTACCAATCTGATTCTCTATGATTTACAACATGATCAGCACCTAATTCAAGACATTTATCCATTTTTTCTTGATTACCAGCTGTTGCAATAATATCACAATTGAACAACTTTGCAATTTGAATACCTGCTATTCCCATACCACTTCCACCTCCCATAATCAAAACAGTTTGTCCTGGTTGAATATTAGCTCTAGTAACTAACATGTGCCAGGCTGTCATTCCAACCA
The DNA here is from genome assembly GCA_035642715.1 of Nitrososphaeraceae archaeon. Taxonomy (GTDB): domain Archaea; phylum Thermoproteota; class Nitrososphaeria; order Nitrososphaerales; family Nitrososphaeraceae; genus JAJNBK01. Next base: position 6,906 of record DASQRW010000222.1, read on the forward strand.
TAGAAATAGCCGCTGCTTCTTGAAAAGAAAGATTATCTGGGATTTTTATAATATTGACTTCTGGTAAATATGTATATTGAGCAAATCCTCCCCATAAAGGACCAGTTTGAAAACCCCATACTTGTCTTTGGCGACAATCATATTCTTTGCCAGAAGTACAATCCTTACATATTCTACAGGTTAGATTGGGATGTCCTACTATTCTGTCTCCTTTTTTTATATCTAAAACATTTTCTCCAACATCTACTACTGTTCCGGAAATATCGCTTCCGGAAATGTGAGGAAGAGGAATCTTAATTGGTTCTCCCCATATTCCCCAAAGATCATTGTAATTATAAGATGCTGCTTCAACTTTTATAAGAACTTGGTTATGCTTAATTTTAGGAATTTCTATCTCTTCTATTTTTACAACTTTTTGTGGATCTTTATTATGTTCATGATATACTGCTGCCTTCATTTTACTATAAAAAATATACAATAGAAATTTAAAGTATAGGTTTACAAAACAGGCTCTGTTAACTTAACCTCCTTCAATTAACAGAAATTTCATAAATCTCATTCTATCCATATTCATATGTAAATAAAATATGTACATTTTTAACCAATTATGAACATGTAGTCTATTACAATTAATTTTTCTACATGGAAAATAATTATCAAAACATTCTGTTCTATCTTTAAAGTATTGAACTGTTCGCTCAATGATGCTTCTGTCATGGAATGAGTGAAGATGATGTTTTATCGTTGCAAATTTACTAGCATATGGATACCATGTCCCACCGTCAGTAGAGACTGGATGCTTTCCATATCTTCTAACTAATTCTTGCAGAAACCGTTCCGCGGCAACAAGTATGCTTCTTCCAAAAGAAATTTTAATACCAAGAATAAGCTTGTCTGTTGGTTCTATGGCAATCCATAACCAAGCTTCGTCAGAGCCAATCTGTACCATGGTTTCATCAATTAGAAAAGCTGCTGACACTCTTTTGCAGCAATAAACATGTTTGGGATTAAATCTTTGAACCCATTTCCATATAGCAACATGACTTCTTCCTTTTTCTTCAAATAATGGTTGGATTGCTTTCTATGTATCTCTGAAACTTACGCAGAAAATACAAGTATAGGGCATATACATTATCACCTCTGCGGATGTTCTCTCATGTTCTAAGATGCTCATAGAGAATATGGGAGAATATTAGCAGCTAAAGCATTATCGCTAAGTGAACACGACCAATCAGAGATGGATAACTGATAAAAATGAGTTGTGTGATAAATGACTGATTTCTCTAGTCTATTGTTTTCTTTCATCGGATTACCATCACTATCTTACAAACCGGTAAGTCTTTTTTCTCTATTACTATTCGGGTTTTCCTCCCTTGTTTATATCAGTCCTATCAGAAATGAAAACGTAGATGCAATACACTGTTAGAAAACTCAGCGATAAAGATAATAGAAGAAGAGATAAGATCTTCTGATTCTTTTGATGTTTTCTATCTGAACTATTTACAGACCAATAATAAAAATTGGAAATACTGATTCATCCACTGAATTCATTACATATGAGCCGTTAATAAAATCTGGCAATCTATCGGTTCAAAGTTTTTGATAGGGATTGAATTTAATCTGTCCTCTTCATATATTATTATCATCATGGCTTAACTGAATGAATATGGATACCTTCTCAGCAAGGGCTTAACATCTACATAGATAGACGCTGCAAATCCAGAAATCTCAGCGTCACTTCACTCAAAAGAAATTTTGGAAAAGATGGTACAAGTATATCTTAAAGATACTATGGCACATTGCAAGAAACATACTTATTTAGACAAAGAAGATATAATTATGTTAGAGACATAGATGACAAAGATATCCCTGCAAAGTTATGTTACTATGAATCTACATAATAATAATATTGAACAGAAAAGTCTACTACAAAAGCTATAGCTCTTGTTGTAGAGAAAATAGAGTATATGTTACAACAAAGACAAATTGTTGTCAAAGCCTTATGTAAGCAAATAGATTTAGTCACTATTTCCGTGTTGGAGTGGAAGAGAGCATGTAATAAGAGTGGGAGATTTGTAATAGTATGAATCACTTCATCAGGTTCTTCATTCAGTTGTTAGCACATAGATTAGTTAGATCTTTATAGTTCAAAGACTCTGTTTCTATATCGTGTCTATCCTTATGCAATGTCTCTACATCATGCCATGTTATATGTCAGTTATCTCCTTTTCTGTATGTCAATCCAATTGAATACCCCAAAAAAACTGAACATACATCAATGTCTGTGGCGTATAGCTTTTCAGTGCACTGCCAGACACATAACCGATAGTTCATGTAGCGCTGTTGTCTTCTCTTTTCTCATTCTATTGTTTTATTTAAGAGTGTTCATTGCAGAGTTAAGCATATGGAAGCGTCGGTGTTATCTTTTGCAATTTCTCTATTATAGATTTAAGTGTCTGTCCATTGCTTGTCCATACTATAAGTGAGTGATTAGCTTCATCCTCATCCATCAGGTTTCTAAAGTTATAGATGTCATAAAGTTGCAAGCCTTGATTTTCAAACATTCTAGTATATTTGTTGAGCATCTCAGTTGGAACTACAAATGCTCCTATTGTATCAAAATCATATTGTGGATAATATGAAGTTAAGGGATTATTATTATCAGCATTATTATTGTTCATAGTAGTTGTCTGTGTTAGTGGATTTGAAACAACTTCTATAGTTCCATTCATTACTTTCTTTCCGAAAACTGTATCATAATACGAGAAGTCACCTATTTCATTAAATGTATAATTATGGCTGCTATTTGGTAGCTTGTCATCTTCGTCATCGGCGTCATCATAACTGAATA
>DASQRW010000223.1:0-25276 GCA_035642715.1 Nitrososphaeraceae archaeon
GATAGAATTTTCAATAGGTACTACTGCATAATTTGCTTCACAAGTTTCTATGCTATCAAATACATCTTGAAATGATTTCTTCGGCAGAATTTTTGCATTTGGAAAATATTGTAAGGTGGCCATTTCACTATAGGCTCCGCGTTCTCCTTGAAAAGTGACAGACTCACTCCTCATAACTAATATACTTATAGTATGTTTAGTTAAACATATGTACATTAAATCATTCACTCTTTATACAAAAGAGATGCTAACAAGCAAACCAATTTACCTATTCTTATTGTTTTATTGCATCAGTTATTCGCGGGATATACTCTACTCTTCAAGCGAACCTATTCAATGTATAGAATGCGTACAAATTCATCGAATCTAAAAATGAATATAAGCAATTATAGAAAGAAATATGAAACTTAAATAGGGGCTAAGGTTATTGGATATGAAAGAAATACTCTGTTAGCATCTATATATAAAAGAATCAGTAATCTAAAATTTTTATATGTAAATTTAGGAGATTAATCTGATATGAGTCTATAAATAAATCTAATCAAATAGCCGCTTAACTATTACATACCAAACTCATAAAATACTTTCTATAATTATGCTTTTAAGTAGAGTTTACCTATTATCTATCGCATGTTATGAATCAATCGGAAAGTTTCTTTACCATAATCGTATGTCAATTTTCGATCTTCATACATTCCACACTCAATGCATTTTACGCTATTATGTACGCGAACAGTGTCACCGCCACAATTAAAACATAGAGTATAGAGAACTCCGAATTCTTTTTCATCGATTGTTATATGAATTGTTGAATTTAATAGACTAATTACCCGTCCTCGTATTATATCGCCAACTCTAAAAATGGTTCTGCCGCGTCTATCTCCTCTTTCACGCCATCCTCCACTTCCGCCACTATTACTACTACCTCCTGTTCTAGTGGATGCAATTGCAGAAAATCCTGCATAGGATTTCTTCTCATTTATATATAATACCCTTACTGAGATCATACTACCAAATAGCATCTCTATATAGCCAACTAAGACGTCCCCAATTTTAGGCAGCATCGGTGAATTTTTCTGATTAATCTTCACTATCCTTCTTTTGAAGTCATATACTCGCGTACCTACTGCTGTCGATCGGATAGTTCCATCTGTAATGTAGGTATTCTTTCCACCTTCGAACTCTTCAATGAATGCCACTTGTTCTCCAGGTAAAATTGGTGTTGCTGTATGTTTGTCTTTGATCATATAGGATGTATGTCAATGAGTTTTTAAGATATAACTGTTACATTAGGGTTTGAATCCTATCTGCTAAAAAACACACTCTCTATGTATACACGTTTATAAAAGTTACCTGTCCTCTTGGAAGAAGTCCTATTGTTATGTCATCTCTTTAAATTTGATAACTTTTTATAGATTTATTATCCTATTCTTGTGTTACCTAAATTTTATCATCTATCTTGATGTACACAAAATTATAATAATTGGCTTTGATACAGTGTTTCTCTTATCGATAATTATTGCTATTAGACATTCTGATTAGAATTTGCAGATTGTTAGACTTACCTTGAAATTTGTTGATATGACAGGCAAAGTGTTATAGGTACCTCTTTAGGCCTTGTTGAAAACTAATTTATATTGAATTATTAAAAAATATATACATCCTAGTTCTACAATAAAATTGGTGAAAATGATTTTCTCTGGCTCACAACGATTCTTCATCTGAAAAAACAGCTGCTGAAGAGATAATTTTCTCGGGTTATTCACAAAACTATTGCGTATGCTTTGTAAATATGATAGATTCTATAAAAATTATTAGTGAGATTACTGATGCTAATAAAATTAGCAGGTATTATTCAATATTTCATAATACACTGGATACAATCGCCAAAAACTTTAATGCAAAAACAATCAAGATTACTAGTGATGGGTTGATATTTTATTTCCCAAAAACTTATGATTCTAGCAACAAATCAGCTTTCAAAGATGTAATTGAATGCTGCCTTACAATGATAGCAGCAAACATAGGTATCAACAAAGAGTTATATCAAGAGAAACTGCCATCAGTTAGTTACAGGATAAGTGCTGATTATGGTAGAGTGGAGGTGGCTAGGTCTACAACTTCACAACATGACGATTTGTTTGGTCCTACTATGAACGTTTGTTCAAAGATAAATAGCAAGGCGAAGCCTAACGGTATAATATTCGGTTGCGCTCTATACCGCATGATAAAATCGTTTTCTTTCTCTGGGGAGGATTACCAATTCGAAGAAGTTGGCGAATATCTGATGGGCTTTAAACAACAATATACGTTATATTCCGTTATATACGGTAATAGAGCCAACAAGGCTCCATCAAATCAAAAAAAACTGATTTCAAATATGAAACATCCTCAAATAGATTCTTCTCATATGAATAAAGAATCGTCGTTATCCATCAAACCTCAAAAGCAACAATATAAGTGTCCAGCAAAAATTATGCTTGTAGATGACGAGGAAGACATGTTACTTACTTACAAATCCTTCCTCGAAGATAAAGACTACAATATAGAATCTTTTACAGATCCAGAGACAGCACTGAAGCACTTTGCAGAAAAAAATGTATATGATTATGATTTGATAATTTTAGATATAAGAATGCCAGGTCTAAATGGGCTCCAACTCTATTGTAAATTAAAAGAGATAAATCCAGCCATTAAGGTATTGTTTGTATCCGCTCTTGACGCAATTGATGAGATTTTGAGCATATTGCCTGATGTAGATTCCAAAAATATTATAAGAAAGCCAGTCAAAAGAGAACATTTTGTTACTGCAGTTGACGGAGCTCTCAAATAGTTTATTTTTACAACTCGTAATGCCCATAGCGAGAAAGATCTTTTGCAAGGGAAGGTCAAGAACATCTATATGCATCGATCTTTTACGATTACCGAATATTAGTTTGATCGAATTATTTGTCTTACAGAACTATATTTGACCTATAATAGTAAAAATAGATATGGATATTATCTTGTCATAAGTTGTATTCACTAGCTAAATAATGTTATTGCTATTTGGTATTAATAGCATATAATAAGAATAAGCACGACTACATTATCGTAACCTTGCATTAGATTAACCTTTATGTCAATAAATTATTCAATATTGACATCTAACCCTTATCAAAGCTCATTCATGCCGAACTTATGGTAGCACTGATTGCATTTAAACTTCTCTTTTCCAGGATTGCCAGAGACCACCTCAAGGTCACTCTTGGTTTTACATTTTGGACATCTACCATATATTGTTTTCTTGGGCAATAGCGACTATTTATGATTGGCTATTAAAAAAGCTTAAGACGAACAGTTTGGAAACTAGTTAATTACCAATAACTACTCCTCATTGTCAATTCATTTTCTCTTCATTTTGTAATATTCAATATTTTTGCAACTTTTGATATTTTGTATCTTTTTTTGAAAAGGCCTGTTTATCGATAAGTATGTTTTCTATAATAAAGCACAGTCTATTAATAACTATCATGTAATTTTCAGTGTGAAGTTCATAGACTGGTTTCCTTATTATCAGAATATCAGACAGCAATTTGGATATAGTACAGAGAAAGATCAAGAGGCAGCATATTACCTGTCACGAATTATAAAGAGAAAAGCGCTTACTCCAAAAGTATTACATAAAAAGATTGCAGAAAAACGTGTATTAGTCATAGGTGCAGGTCCTAGCTTAGAGAAAAATATTATATTTATAAAAAAGAGCCGCAAATTTGTCAAGATAGTCTCAGATGGTGCGGTCCAAGCCTTGATTGAAAATAATATCAAACCTGATATTGTTGTTACAGATTTAGACGGCAATCAATCATTTTTACAAAAAGCAGAAAAGATAGGTGCATTAATGGTAGTGCATGCTCATGGAGACAATATTCAGACATTGCGAAAGCTTGTTCCACGATTTAGACATATTATTGGCTCTACTCAAGTAATGCCAGTCGAAAATGTCTATAATTTTGGCGGATTTACCGATGGCGATCGCTCTGTATTTTTGGCAGAAGAATTTGGTGCCAAAGAAATTGTCCTTATAGGTATGGACTTTGGTGCACATATAGGCAAATATTCAAAAGAAGCGGTAAAAAATGTTGAATTGAAAAAAAAGAAATTGAGAGCTGGTAAACGCCTGCTTGAAATGCTTGCTAAACAATCTCGTTCACATTTATTTGATACATCTAAAAGACCAATTCGAGGATTTACTGGTTTTTATGTATATAAAAATTATTAATGATTAAAATGTTTGGTCAAAGGCAAGCAATTGGTATTCTAGGCATGATTTTTGCAATAGTAGGTGGTATTGCATGGTTCTTTCAGCAGACATTTTTTGCAATAATGCTATGGGGAGCAGCTGGAATTATATTACTAAAACTTAACAAGAAAAATCAGAAAAGATCAAAGAGATAGAGGAAATTTATTCCTATATTGATTATAATTTTGTTATCCTGAATGATCAATCTGAAATACTATTATACCATTTATGTCAAAGATGCCTTGCAAATGTCCAACTTTTCAGAAGACGATGTCAGACGCGCTGCCGAGATACGCGAATGGCTCGTCAAACAGATTTCTGACAAACAGGAAGAAATTGAAAGATTACGTACTACACTATTACTTATTGATAATCTGTTAAAACATGGTAGTTTTAGACCCGCTTCTAATATCGCATCCTCAGTTACTCTATCGTCCTCAGCATCAGCTGAGGCGCCAGTCGGCGCTGCAAAAATATCTAATCCCATCAAGCAACAGAGGACGACAACTACTGCTAATTCTATGGCAGAAACAATTGCAAACGGCTCTGAACCACAGGCCATAGATGAAGCTAAAGAGTTTAGACCATTAAAACGGGTTAAAGATAACTTATTGCTTGCAAATGTGGAATTATTACCAAACTCACTTGAAATCGTACCAGCTGAAGGAATAATACTCAATGTTAATACTCCTCCTTTCAGGTCTTTCTTTTTGAATAGAATTTTAGAAGGAATGAAAACAAAAGATGTAGAAAAAGTCAGTCAGAAGCAGATCAAAGATACAGAATCACTGACTTATCAAGTAGAAGAAGATAATAATGGTTCTATAAAAAAAATCATAATAATTAACTACAGAGAAAAAGAGCGGCTAAATGAGATATTTAACACATCTACATGGGTCTTCACACGGATGATAGAAAAGAGTGGAAAATATTAGGAATATGGACAAGATAATAGTTCTGGATTTTGGCTCTCAATATAGTCATCTCATCTGTAGACGTATACGTGAAGTAAACATATACTGTGAGCTATTACCGTATAATACGCAAGCCAAAGTACTTAAAGAACTCGATCCAAAAGGAATAATTTTCTCTGGAGGCCCTGCGAGTATTTATTCAAAAGATTCGCCAAAACCTGATAAAGACATTTTCGAAATGAATATTCCCATATTAGGAATTTGCTACGGTCAGCAAGTATTAATAGATAACTTTAAAGGTACTGTAAAAAGGTCAAACATCAGAGAGTACGGTCGTGCTGAACTGGTGATTGATGACAAGACTGATCTTTTCAAGAATATTGAGAAGAATATAAAATGTTGGATGAGTCATGGAGATGCAGCTAATAAGCTTCCAAAAGGATTCAAAGTTATTGCTCATACAGATAATTCATTTTCGGCTTCTATTGCAAATCAGCAAAAGAAACTCTATGGAATACAATTTCATCCCGAGGTAATCCATACAGAAAAAGGGATTGATATTTTAAAAAACTTTTCTCAAAATATCAGTATGGCAAAAGCTGACTGGAATATGGAGAACTTTATAGACATAGCCATAAAAGATATTCGAAAGCATGTTAAAAATGAAAAAGTACTATGTGCAGTAAGTGGAGGAATTGATTCTACTACTGTAGCTGCTCTATTACACAGAGCGATAGGTGACAGTTTACATTGTGTTTTTGTTAATCATGGTTTATTAAGAAAAGACGAAGAAAATTTGGTTAATAAACTATTCAAAGAGCATCTCGGTATTCAAGTAATATATATTGATGCAGAGAAACAGTTTCTGCAAAAATTGAAAGGGATTGAAGATCCCGAAAAGAAAAGAAAGATTATAGGCGAAGAATTTGCAAATGTATTTGTTGATGTAGCAAAGAAGAATGGACCATTCCGATGGCTAGCACAGGGAACGCTTTATCCTGATGTTATTGAAAGCGGAGTTTCAAGAGGTCCAGCAGCAATAATCAAAACTCATCATAATGTTGGTGGTCTTCCAAAATGGCTTAATATGAAAGTAATAGAACCATTAAGCAATTTATATAAAGATGAAGTTAGGAAAGTTGCAAAATTACTTGGTATTCCAGATGTGCTATTAAAGAGACATCCATTCCCTGGGCCAGGGTTGGCAGTTAGAATAATTGGAGAAGTGACCAGCGAAAAGATACGTATAGCAAAACACGCAGGTGAGATAGTTGAATATGAATTAAAGGTTGCAGGATTTTATGAAAAAGTCTGGCAGGCATATGCCGCAGTAGGAGATGACAGGGCAGTAGGAGTGCTCGGTGACGAACGTGTTTATGGTCATATTGTGATAATTAGAGTAGTGGAATCAGTAGACTCAATGACAGCTGATTGGACTAGACTGCCCTATGAATTAATTGAAAGAATTAGCAACAGAATTACAAATGAGGTAGAAGATGTGACATGGGTTACATATGCTGTTTCAAGCAAGCCTCCAGCAACAATTGAGCCTCAATAAGAAAACACTTCTACTTTACAAACCAGATACGAATTTTTTTATTTGATTTATGAAATTCACTAAGATAAATGTTAATAATAATTAATTTGATTCATAGAATACACTGAAATAGAACGCGATTGCTTGTCATTTATATGATAAAAATTTTGTTGAGTTAGAGGTATCAAAAGTGCCTTGACCTAGTTTTATATACTTCATCAAAGTGTATTATTATGAACTTATTTCATGTGTAATAAAAATGAGCCGGTATGAAACATGTGTATACAATAAACAATGAAAAAAATGATGTACCTATATATAATTTATAGATAAAAAGATGAAAAAGAGGATAAAAATGCCTCAGATTATGCTTCTGGAGGAGTCACAGGAGCAACTTCTACTTCTTCTTCATCATCTGCTTCTTCTTCTTCTACTTCTTCATCATCTGCTTCTTCTTCTTCTTCTTCTACGTCTTCTGCTGGCGGTGCTTCAATAGCTGATGCTGCTTCAGAACCAGTTGCTAATGATAAATCAATAAATTCTGGTCGTTTAGCAGGCGAATTAAAACCTGTTTTACATATCAGACTGTCTGCGCTCACATCTGCCAGCAGCAAAGCACACGCCTTGTATTCATCACCTACATTTACATTTACATTTGGAAATGTAGCAATATATTGTTGGATACCGCCACCCGTAGTAGTATTCGTAGCAATATTTGCTGTTTCAAAAGTCTTGACCTTTGATTCACCGTTTACAGTAACTATGGCTACAACATCGCCAGTTGTAGGCTGTATATCAAATAGGGATAAAATGACTTTAAATACGTCAGTTCCCTTCCCTGTCTCTGCCTGTGCATGGGTTGGACTTACAGCACCTGAAGTCGATACTGCTATTACCATAAGCATCACTAAAGCTAAAGTGATTATTCTTCTTGTTGTTATTTGCAAAGTATTTCAAGGTATGCAGTAGATTACTCTATATTTAATGTTAATGGTTAAGTTTATTAACTTCAGGTGCTAGAAATTGGATATTTCTATAAATTATATATAAAAGACAATATCCTTTCTTTTGGCAATTTAGAGACAATTCTGTCAGCAAGTATCTCCCTCTCTCTTTTCGACAGGGAAGTAATCATCAAAGCATTCCGTTCTGTCATTAATGTATTGGATTATTCTTTTGATGATGATTTTATCATAGGCTGAGTGGAGGTGGTGGTAGTGGTGATCGTGATTTACTTTCAGTAGTCTACACATGCATTATGGATACACAGGTACCACCACCGTCATATCTGTGAAAGTGTATGTTTTCCATATCTTTTACCAATGAGTTTAAAAATTCTCTATAACAAACATGTTTTTCTTTCTTCTCACAGATAAAATTCAAGAATTAAAAATTTTTCTCTTAATTCACAGCAATATGCATTTCTCAATGGACCTACAAAGTACAAGCCATAAGCGATATCTTCTTTAAAATATGTCTTATTTCTTGTTTAAGATGTCAAGAGAAAAGAATACAATGTATTTGGCTGTATTTTTCAAGTTAACAGAGCCATAATATAATACTAATAAGCAATAAAGATGATACGGAAATAATGCTATGTAGAGCCTGTGGAGGAGAGATGATTGCACTTAAGTATTGCGCGGATTGCAATGAAGTTATTCAGTCCAGATGCGATAGCTGTAAGAAGGAAGATGAAACGTCAATGCATAGTCACCATCTATAAGAATCTTAATAGTTTCTCTTTGCCGTAATGCTACTATTAGCTATGTTATCACTATGATCTTTCCACATATTCCTATAATTTGAAATTATGAATGGACAAACAGAAAAATATCTCACTTCATCAAGTTTTGTATCCGAAAGAGTTTGCAGTTCTATATTGGAGGTTTTTTTTCCTTTATTTTATAAGCTGACAGAAAAGTCATTAATATCATAGCAAATAATAAAACTCCTGTTGATAAATGTATTGCCACAAGCAAAGGTTGCAATTTTGTATTGACCACTAGCATACCCAATAAAATTTGAAATGAAATGATAATGCTTGATACAACGGCATACTTTTGCGTGTTTCTAGCCTTTTTAATAGCATATGCCGTAGTAGCATAAATGAAAATTCCTGTAACCATGACAAAAACTCTATGATAATGTTCAAAGAAATATTTTGGAGGTGGAAAATCAAATCCATTAGGACACAGTGGCCATTCAGTACAAAATAAACCCAGGTTAGAAGCACTAATGTAAACTCCTATTAACATAACACTATACAGGAGAACGAGTGAAGCAAAGGATAACCACAACATTGTCTGAGGAACGATTTGTTGCTGGCCCATAGATAGGACATTTTCATTAGTCAATTATTAATCTTGACTAACAAATTTAACTCTGGCAGGTAATGAAAGGCATTTCAGATGAAAAAATATGATGTCCTGATATGTGATAATATATTTTGGTAGGGACTACTACAGATAGAATAAATGATATTGCATCATTTAGATGTTTTGTATATATATATAGAAAATAGTTTTTTATTATCCTTTTACTATTAAAGATTTCAAATCTCTTTTATTCCAAATCCCGAATGTTTTTATAATCTGTTTCTTTTTCGGCTTTACTCTCAACACCAGCAGTTTTTTCTTCTATTACTCTCACATTTTGATCCAAGTCTGAAAGAAATGTTATTTTTTGTCCATATGATGTTGTCTTAAATGCTTCAAAATCTTTTGAATATTGATCTGCTGATGGTTCACTTCCATAGAGATATTTACCAAGGAGTTCCTCTTCACTTACTAAAAGCCATAATGTCTTTCCATCAAAAGCATCAGCAATATATTTTGGGATCCAAAATTTGTCTTTACTTATTGTGCCCTTTTCTAACCGTAAGAAATTCAAAGATATTTCTTTGATTTCACCGACATCCTTTCCATCATTGCTTTTCACTTTCTTCCCCTTAAGCATATTCCATAATATCGTGGGTCCTTCATGTGATGTCATTGTAAATTATTTGCAGAAGTATGTCCTATAACGATTAGCGAAAATTGTTCTATATAAACGACGTCAATTCAGATTAGCAGTAGAGAAAAAGTTCTAGAAGTGCAAGATTTTATAGATTCAAAACAGGTAGAGACTGAACAATCGGCTGCAAAAATAATTCCGAAAATAGAAATTTAGTAAATAACCTAATATTGATTGAGACTTGGCTACCTTCTAATTTTAGACAATATTAAATAATTGTTGTGAGGAAAAGCAAAATACTATTATTCAATGTATTATTACAAAGATAAATCTTTTATTTTCAATATGATCTCAAAGAAGTGTACGCTTCTCTCGCATCATCATAGATTATTGGATCAATGTGTTAAGGTTTTAGTGTTTTCCAATCTATAAGCGAATAGAAAGACATGGCATAATTTCCAAATTGCAATACTGCTGGGTCTTTTGTATATAATCCTAGCGCATTTTGTTCTTCTGTCATCGATCTTATAATCGCAGTTTCAATGGGCTGCAAAGTAGCAATTACAGCTTGTCCTCCATCTCTTTGAGCCATTTCCTGAAGTCGCTTTACCTCATAGCCTTTCAGCCTCGCTATCTTGGTGCTTGATTTTACTTGGATCATCCATTTTATAAAATCACGAGTAGCGATAATGTCTGCTGGTCCTCTACTTCCTCTTGAAAGCTGTATGCTCCATCCTTTTAATTTAAGATAGAGCGTAACAACAAATTCAGCTTCTCTGCCGAATTTACTCCAAGAATAGAAATAAGGTGATGAGGATGATGTCTGCAAATAGATCTTCTCATGTGTAATACTAAGCTTTAATACTTCCTCTCAATAATTATTTACTAGAAGATCAATAAATATAGAAAAGAAAGGGCATAAAACTGTAATGTAACTTATAATATAGTTTATAAAGCTCTGAAGTTGGATTAAATATTTGGAGCAGAATACTAGTTAATATTCCAAGACCTTGTAAAAAGGAATTTTAGTATATATGGGTTCTATAAGTCAACTATCAATTAAGAAGAAATGTCATGCTCTTATGTTGCCGTATTTCTCTATCTATAGATGAAAACCTCCAAAAAATAGGATAAACTATTAATGTTAAAAATTGATTATATTAAATGAGGGTTAAAATATGAAGTATATTATTATAATATTAAAAATTAATAGATAACAGGCAAAAATTTTTGAATTTTATATCTTTATGTGTTAATTTTTATTATCTAAATCAAGTAAAGTTATGTTATTTATAATTACTCATTCTTTATCCCCACATAAATATTGTTTTATTTAATGTGTATTAAGAAACTCTAATAGCATTATATGTCTCTGGCAAGACTAAATCATCTACTATTTCTCTAAGGTGATACAAGTGGTTCAATTGAACCTACTAGACCATAGATTGGAGCACCAAAGAAATGATCATCAATTCTATTTGAATCCAGTGCAATACTGATAACCTTATCATTTAATATAGAGACAGATATTGGTACATCTCTCCACTGCATTACTCCATTTGATGTTATGTCGGCTGCACCTGAGAATGTTATATTATTATAAGCATTTTGTGATATAGAATTATTATTGGCTGCTGTTGTTATACTTATATTGTGTGTCGATAGAGTGTTATTAGTTAATAATCCCATCTCTGAAGTATAAGGCTTGAAAACAATTAGATGATCATGGATCTCCGTACCTGTAATTGTTATCATTGTTATATTTGACTTGAAATATGTCACATTTCCCCCAGCCACATCAAGTCTCCATCTGCCATCTAAAAGGTATATCTGCGATGGTACATTAGTGGCTAATTTAGCCAAATTATTCTTTTTTATTCCTACTTCTTCTGGTTTTGCACTAACCTGACTATTTATTGTTCCTTCTATATTAAAGTCATCGCTGATAAGAGAAGTGACATTAGCGAAGTCTGTCGTAGTTTTATTATTCATAAAGGTCGTGTCAGTCAGAAAATTAAAGTCATGATTATTATTATCAGCAAGATATTGTGCGAATACTGGCGATTTATTATCATGATAAATTATTGACAGTATTACTATAAATCCCAAACTTAGTACTATTGATTTTGCAGCTTCTCTTCTCATTGTGTTGTTTATAATGCAGCATGATTTCATCGTGAAAAAGGCATTGTGTTAATAGAACTTAAACATTCTTGAAGACCAACAATAATTGATGTCAAATAACAATATACAATCAAATAATCCGATAAGTATTATAACAATAGAAAAATGAAAACCAATGTTTGCATGTGCCTTGATGAAGCTTCAGAATCTTCGTAGACTTTTTGCTATCACTTCTCTTGGAGTGTGAGACTTTATTGCTTCTAATATGTGTTGTTTCTTTTCTTTCTATTAATACAATATTGTAAATGACCTATGATATACCTACGGATTATTATAGGTTGTATTAAAGATACTTTGAATTATCTAATACTATATAATATGTACGCATGTATTTATCTATCTGATATTAGTGATCTTGCAGTTTTGAAAATATTTATCCACATGTGCCATGTTAGCTTATAAGTGTTTGTATTCTGTCTGCTAGGATGATAAGAAGCAAGGAGAGTCTTATCTTTCCCCATACAGTAATGAGCGCCATGGCCAAAAGTTAATCCCTTTAAATTATTAGCCTTACAATATGCATCAAAAGCAATTTTTCCAAGTGCTAGAATGACTTTAGTTTTACAATCTAAAATCTTTAATTCTGACAAAAGATATTGTGAACAATTAGATATTTCAAAAGGACTTGGTCTGTTATTTGGCGGAGCACATCTCACAGCTGCAACAATATAAGCATCTTTTAAAATTAGTCCGTCATTTCTAAACCGGCTTGTAGATATGTTCGCAAATCCTGTTTGAAATAGTGCTTTTGCAACCCAATCACCCGAACTGTCGCCTGTAAACATTCTACCCGTTCTATTTCCACCGTGAGCAGCAGGTGCCAAGCCAATAATCAATAACTTAGCTTCTACATCACCAAAACCCGGCAGAGGCTTTGCCCAATAATCTTCATTTATAAATCTTTTTACTTTGGATTTGCCAATTTCTTGAATGTAGTTTGACAAACGAGGACACAATTTGCATTGTATTACTGTTTCATTAATCCTATGCAGCGAGGATTCTTCTGATGAATTCATAGCTCTAGTAATCTCATGTTATTGAATCTAAGGCATATTAAGGCTTCAAACAGGGACTGCTGTTATTTGATAATAAATTTAAAATATCACTAATGTCATACCCAGGTGAGTACTATATTATTTTAATAAATGCAAAATAGCAACTTCTCATACATCTATTAGAACATGCATCTTTTAATGACATAGATGACTAGCATAAAATAAACTCTATTATCTATTTAGAAGTGAAAGAATAAAGAGTTAGTAAAAATAATATCTTAGTTATAGTTCCTAGGAACAACTATCCAACTAGCATATTACTGTATGTATATCTACGTATTATAACAAAATCAAGAAGTCTTTTATATTTCTTTTAGTATTTTCTTCGATTTTGCATAAATACAAAATATCTTCAATTATTACCAACAATTACGTTAAACAGCTTTCTTGGGTCTGATAAATGGTAATTATACACAGATCAAGAAATAAATTTGGAATAGAACACTTATCTTTAGTAAACAAATTGAATATGATTCTGTTAGTTCGAGTGATTATGAAAGAGTTCAGAAATATCCTTACTAGTTGCATTCATCAAAGATAGCTAATCTTTGCTCTACAAACTAGCACAAAGAATATCATAGAAGTATCTGTGGATATAATCAGCGTCATAGGCTGTAATTTTTATTTAAACAATAGATATTAATAACAAAATTTGAGTTATAATAGATGTGTTTTTTATAGAACAAGCCATTGTATGGCTAACTGGTATTATTGCCATGACTATTTTTGCTTACAAGATAAATGTTATCGATAAATATGGTGCATTAGCTGCTGTTCCAATAGGTTTTATTATATTATACTTCGGTGCTACTTCATGGTTTATTGTCTTGCTATTATTTTTCCTGATTTCATCACTCTTTACCAAGTATAAATACAAACAGAAACAGATGATGGGGCTAGCTGAGGAAAATAATGGTGCACGGGGATGGAGAAATGTATTAGCAAATGGAGGACCATTAGCAGCTATTGCTATCCTTTATTACATATCACATAATAATCCTATTTTTATGTTGTGTTTTGTTGGTTCAATCAGTTTTGCGCTTTCAGATACCGTTGCAACTGAAGTAGGCTTACTAAGTAAAGTAAAACCACGTTCGCTATTGACAGGCAAGCAAATTGACAAAGGTCAATCAGGAGGAGTCACAATTCAAGGGGAGATCGCTGCACTTATAGGCTCACTTTTAATAGGAACAGTATATGGACTATTAATATCAGAAAATATATCATTGCGTATACTTATTATACTTTCAGCAGCCATTGTCGGTGGAATGATATCAACAAATGCCGACAGTATTTTTGGAGCTACTATTCAAGCAAAATACAGATGCATAAATTGTAGAAAATATCTAGAAAAAAGATCTATACATTGTAGTTTTCCTACAATGCAGGAAAAGGGGATATCGATAATTAACAATAATGCGGTTAATTTTATTAGCGCAATAATAGGAGCTGCTATATCAGCCAACTTCATAGTTATATATGAATGAATATGTATTAATTGAGATAATAATTAGCTCGCTAGTATAAAGAAGAATGAGTATAATTCGTCTGATGATATAGAATGATTTTCTTTGGCTCCATCATTGCAGAGGATTTAATTGTCCTAAGAATTTATTTTTATATATGCCTCTAATTTCCATTTCACTTTATCCTGGGAGAACTAAAGAACAGAAAGAAGAATTTGCAAAGGCAATAACTGAAGCGGCTATAGAAATTTTAAAGGCGAAAGCTGAACATATAATTGTTGTATATGATGAAAAATCTAAGGAGAACTGGTATATTTCAGGAAAGCGCCTTTAATAGTAGCAACTATTTTATTTTATGCTTAGATGACCATTATTAGACTGAAAAATGCCAAAGTTTCCTCTCGTCGCAATAGTACAAATGAGGTCCTCAGAAGACAAGATGGAAAATCTGGAATTATCAGTCGGCTTTATCAGAGAAGCTGCAAAGAAGAAATCAAACCTGATATGTTTTCCAGAATTCCAGATGGCTTATTCACCAGTGAGCCAGTCAGCAAATCAATTATCAGAAATAGCCGAATCTGTGAATGATGGCAATTTCATTACTACTCTGCGTAAGGCTGCCAAAGTAAACAAGATTAGTATCATATCAACAATTTATGAAAAGAGTAATAAGGAGTTTGATAATCGTGTCTACGATACAGTAGTTCTTATAGATAACAAGGGTGGAATATCTTCAGTTTACCGCAAATTACATCTTTATGATGCGCTAGGCTTTAAAGAATCTGATAGGATGATGGCTGGCAATATGATAGAAAAGCCTGCCAAGACATCGGTAGGAAACATAGGATTGATGATTTGTTATGATATTCGTTTTCCTGAAATGTCTAGAATTTTGACGGTAAAGGGTGCCAATATTTTGGTCTCGCCTTCCGCATGGGTTCATGGCGTTATGAAAGAAGAACACTGGCAGACATTACTTAAAGCTAGAGCAATTGAAAATGGTTTATATATAATTGCGCCAGATCAAGTTGGCAACATTTTCTCTGGCAGAAGCATGGCTGTAGATCCGTTTGGTGTCGTACTGTTAGATATGGGAAATAGAGAAGGAATGGAAGTAGTTGAGATTGATAAATCCAGAGTCCAGAAGGTAAGAGAACTGCTTCCACTTTTGAAAAACCGCCGAACTGATGTCTATGGCAATAATATCAGCGTATTTAGTTAGCTACGTTTTATTCTTTGACGGACAGAGCATATTTATACATATTTTCCACGGATATCTTAGTCGACGCGAAAATACAATATTGATGATTGGCCAGTTACATACATTACATCTTTTGGTCGTAGTTTTTATTGAGCCTTTCTGAGGGAGCGGAGCAGTTGCTTTACATCCAGCAGAGTAATTAGAACAACCAACGAATCTCTTCTTTGATGTGCGAGATATTATAATTCTTAATTCTCCTTTTTGACACAAAGGACAAGTTC
Source organism: Nitrososphaeraceae archaeon (assembly GCA_035642715.1). Lineage (GTDB taxonomy): Archaea > Thermoproteota > Nitrososphaeria > Nitrososphaerales > Nitrososphaeraceae > JAJNBK01. The sequence goes on from DASQRW010000223.1 coordinate 15,873, forward strand.
CAGCAGTTATCTCTTTGGTCAAAGTAATATCTGCCACATCCGTTATCTTATCTCCCCGATCAACCTCTTTTTCTTTAAATCTAGTGAGCAACTCGATTAGGTTATCTACGGCATATTCTATAACCGAAAAACTCTTGCTCTTACATATTTCAATATTTTCTAAATCTTTTTCCATTGCTCTGGTAAAATCTGTAGAAACAATAGATGGTACATATTTTTTCATTGTTTCTATTACAGCAAATCCGAGATCTGTGGCTTCGATTCCAAAAAATTTTTGACTCGTGACAATATAATTTCGGTTGAACAAAGTACTTATTATTTGTGCTCTTGTAGCCTTTGTCCCAATCTGTTCTTTTTCCATCTTTTCCAATAAACTAGCCTGGTTAAATCGAAATGGCGGTTGCGTGAATTTCTCTTTAGAAATGACCACGGCATTTCTCAAAATATCGCCTTGATTCAATTTTGGGAGTTCTACTTCTTGAAATATAAAATACGGTTCGTAAAAATGTATCCATCCTTCATTTATTTTTGATTTTCCTTCAGATTTGAAAACATAACGGCCATTGATATCAATTGATGCTGTTGTATGCTGATTTATCGCTGGATCTCCGAAAGTCGCCAAGAACCTCCTGACAATAAGATCATAGATTTTACAATGCATTGGATCTAGTTGTCGCTTCGGTTTTTCTCCAGTTGGATATATGGCTGGATGTGCTGGATCTGTTTTAATTCCATCATTAGGTAAAAGACGATCCTTGGAAAGTAATGCTGAGGTTAAGCTCCTGTAATTGCTATTAACTTTAGACAGACGCGCAATAATTTTCTTATACTCTATAGATAACGGCAGCTTCTGACTTGATGTTCGTGGATAAGAAATCATTGCATTAAGATAAAGCCTTTCTGCAATTGAAAGCGTGTAAGTAGGAGAAAATTTGAATAGTCTATATGCCTCCTTTTGTAAGTCGCCTAGATTGAATGGAGTAGGAGGATGGAGTAAAATTTTTTGAACTTTAATTTGACTGACTAATCCATCTTTGCCATTACAAGCATTAATTATTGAATTAGCTTCTAATAATGTCTGTACCTTGTCTTTTTCATAAAATGCTTGAATTATGTGCCCATTTTTTTCAAAATCTGCTGTTATGCCCCAATAAGGATCTGGAATATGCTTTCTAATATCAATCTCTTTGTCTACTACAAAAGCTAGAGTAGGTCCCTGTACTCTGCCAATGGACAAGTTATGGTAGCGCTTACCATTATTGCCTACTTTAAACGATTGTGAAAGAGCTCTTGAAAGATTCACTCCATATATGAAATCAAGTATATGTCTAGATCTACCAGCTTCAGCCAAGCCGCTGTTAGGTTTTAGTAAATTATCAAAGGATTCTCTTATTTCTTGATCCGTAAGTGTTGAGAATTTAGCACGTAAGGATTTGTCATACTTAAATTTACAAGCATATTGAAGGATATTGTAACCAATAACCTCACCTTCTTGATCATAGTCGCAGGCATGGATAAATCGAGTAGCTCTTTTTGAGACCTCTGATATTGATTTTATAATTTGCTCCACTCTATTTAGCCTACGTGAGTTGGAGAGAAGTGGCATCCATTCTAAATCAAATACAGGATATATCGCTCGATTTTTTGTGATATCAACCAAGCCATATAGATGGCCTATAGAAGGGAATATCATAAAATGATTATTATTATTATTTGAAACAGCATAAAAAAATGGAATACCATCTGATGATATGGATCTTTTAAAACTCTTGGTCCCAAGTGCCTGTGCTATCCTTTGTGCTGCATGAGGTTTTTCACAGATAACAAGGATAAATGGCTCTTCATTTATATCAGGCATAAATTACATTAAATAGAATAAATATGAATGTTATTATTATATAGATTGATGTTTAACAATTTATATATATATGCAAAAAAGTACTTCTAAACACATGACAAATAAGGTCTGTATTCTTGGTGCGGGCAGTACTAAATATGGTAAATTAGATGAAAATATTATTGAAATAGCATTAAATGCATCAAAAGATGCGATAGAGTCTGCAGGTATTACACCAAAGGATATTCAGGCAGGCTATATCTCAAATGTTTTTGGAGTGGCTGACAAACAGGTACATATGGCACCCGTTATTATGAGTAACTTAGGAATTCCAAACGTTCCAGGACTTACCATTGAGTCTGCATGTGGTTCAGGTTCTGTTATGTTCAGAGAGGCATACGCTAACATATCTGCAGGTTTTTATGATTGTGTTTTGGCATTAGGCGTCGAGAAAATAACACATACAGGAACTACTCAGAGTACTACTTTATTTTCTTACTGTTCTGATTTCTTTTATGAAGGAGGAAATGGAGCATCATTTCCTGGATTATTTGCATCAATAGCAAGAGTATATATGACTACACACAAAGCTAATGAAGAAGACCTTGCTTACGTAGCTGTAAAGAACCATGAAAATGGAATCCTCAATCCAAAGGCTCATGTTCGAAAAAAAATCACAGTTGATGATGTAATGAAATCTCCTGTCGTGGCTTCACCTTTGAAACTTTATGACTGCTGCCCATTTTCAGATGGGGCATCAGCTGTCATACTTTGTAATGAAGAGTTTGCCAAGAAAAGCGGAAAACCATATGTTGAAGTTATAGGTTCAGGCAGAGGAGCATCACCTGCGGCAGTTCAAGCTCGTGAAGATATTACTACTATTCCAAGCACAATATCGGCTGCAAAGCAAGCATACAAAATGGCTGGTATTACTCCAAAAGATATTGATTTTGCAGAAGTGCATGACTGCTTTACAATAGCAGAAATCATTGATATTGAAGATCTTGGTTTCTTTCCAAAAGGAACTGCTGCTCATGCTGTAACAGCAGGAGCAACTCGAAGAAACGGCGAAATTCCGATCAATCCATCTGGTGGTTTGAAATCAAAGGGACATCCAATCGGTGCAACAGGCGTAGGTCAGGTCGTAGAAGTTTTTGAGCAGTTCACTGGTAAAGCAGGAGAAAGAACTGTTAAGAACGCAGAAACCGCTCTTACACACAATTTTGGCGCGACTGGTGCAAGTGCTGCTGTTCATATTTTTAGAAAGGTACAGTAAAATAACACTGTCTGGTGCTAACAGGTAACAGCAGCTATGAGTGCACGGGAAAAGTTTATTGCATCGGCTAAAAAAAATAAAATTCTTGCCAATAAATGTTCCTATTGCGGACATACAATGCTAGAGACAGTAAACTATTGTGAAAAATGCTTTGGTAGCAAATTTGAAACTATTGAACTGGAAGGAATTGGCAAGGTAGTCACTTATACGATCCAAGCTGTAGCGCCAGAAGGATTTGAAGATGCCGGCTCATATGCTTGGGTCGTTTTCAAGGTAGATAATGCACCATTTAGAGCATCGGGGTTTCTTCCTAGGATTGCAACCCCCAAAGATCTGCCAATAGGAACAACAGTCAAAGTAACCGGCTTTGATCCAAAACATGGTCTTTTGTTACAAAAGCTTTAGATGTAGTTACTTTGGTGGATAAGGGAACAATACATCACCACACCATGATGATTAAACAATATATGTAAAAGCTGAGTAGATCAAGTTGCTATCTTCTTGACTTTTGTAGCTGCTGGGAATCGTCGCATTACTTTTCCAAATGTAATCAAATGCACTTTCAATAATTTGCAATTGCCTAAAATCTATTAATGATCTATTGATGATGTATAGATGAAACTAGGTTTAGGTTCACCCACAGCTCATGTCAACTTGAATTTGTAGCTTAGCTTTGTAACAGCTATTTGTATACATACATTAACATTTAGTTTTAACATTTTTAAATAATCACCTTTGGATAGAAAAAGAAGATGGACAAGCATCAACAATTTATGAGTGATATTTTAACCGCTAGCACAGTAGTTCATAACCAACTCACTCGATTGAATATGCTTGATAAAAAGTTCACTATAATGGATAAGGACTTGCGTTATAAAATAGCTGCTAACATAAAGGCTGGTAACAATGCTAGGGCAAGAGCTCTTGCAATAGAGCTATCAAATATACATCGAATTCAGCGGACTACACAAAACATGAGCCTTGCACTAGAAGTGGTAGTAATACGCTTTAGTACTATCAATGAATTTGCCATGGTACTTGATACCATTAATCCAACTATTGAAATGATAAAGGATATTCAAAATGATATTTCGAGGGCAGTTCCAACAACAAACCACTTGTTATCAGAGATGACGTCGATGACATCGGACATTCTACTAAACACCAATATCAAGTCAGAGGTAGGCAAGATTTCAACTTCTATGGATTCTGACGCGCTTTCAATATTGAATGAAGTCGAAGGAATACTTGAAGACGAAGCAAAGTCGCGATTACCTGAAGTTCCAACTACTATTCAGGGGGTTAGAATAGGTAGTAGAGATGTTGGGGAAGTCACAGTTAAAGATAATCGTATGATGATTGAAAGTTAAATCTGTTGACCTGCTAATCAATTGATAGGAGTAGGGCCTATTATATGATTAGTTAATAAAAATTTACAAAGTAGTTTTAATCATTTATACGAATAACGGGTGCAATGGAACAGTTGAGTCACGACTATTCATATCAAACAGAAACTAGGCGGGATGGAGTTTTAGAATCTGCTTCAAAACGAGTTAGAATGATTTTTTCTGTTATGGCTAGCCCTAATAGAATTGATATTCTGCGTATTTTAAATTCTAAAGGACCTCTGACTTATTCGGAATTAAAGTCTCTTGCTGGATTCAAATCTAAAAAGGAGTCTGGAAAATTTGCATATCATTTACGAAAACTGCTAAGACAATCACTTGTTGCTCTTAACAAGGCAGAACGACGTTACACTATTACTAACTTGGGTAAATTGGTATTGAGCCTTGCCAGACAAATAGAGGAAAGATCAATAATTGAAAGTGGCAAAATGTACGTTAGGACCACCAAACATTCAATCGAAGAGTTTAATTCCCATAAGATAATCCAGTCATTAGTAAGAGAGGCCAACATGCCCCTTGAACAGGCAAACAAAATTACAGAAGAGGTTGAAAACAAGATATACAAATTCCAGACTTCCTATCTTACTTCATCATTAATTAGAGAAACGGTGAATTCAGTGTTGATTGAACATGGACATGAAGAATATAGAAACAAGTTGGCCAGATTAGGGTTACCTGCTTCTGATATTGTAGAGATATTAAATAATATAGACACAGTGAAGAACGGAGCTGATAGTATAATGTCAAAGGCTTCTCAGTCTGTATTCTCAGAACATCTCATGCTCAATATACTTCCAAAAGATATAGCAGATATGCACTTGAATGGTGAAATAAGTATCTCTAACAGTGGAATTTGGAGCTTGCTCCCTGATACTGTATTTCTAAATATTACTGATTTTGCTGAAGTCGGTCTAGACTTAAAAGGCAAATTCTTAAATGTCTCTAGAATACCTGCGATAAAGAATTCAGATGACCTTGGAATTGCTCTGCCTATATTGATTTCGCTTCTAAGTCGAGAGGTTTCAACAGAAATTGTACTTGATGGAATTATTCCCTTATTATTAGAAGATCAGCTAAGAGAACCAAATGAGATTGCATCACGATTTGAGAATATTTTGATAGCATCTTCTGTAGCCCCATCTTATTCTCCAGCTGGACTTCCTGTTACTACAATAACCGTTCAATTAGATAAATTTGATAAAAAATCAATTGACGCAGTATTGTCTGGTTATAGAAGTTACATTGCTTCTACTCCTGTTCCTAGAATAGGAATATGCCTAATCAATAATGACAAACTAAAGGATTATACTGATACTATTGCGTCAATAGTACGCACTGGTGGCATCATTTCCATTTTACAAAATGGATCTAGAAGTAATAATGGTGTTCGTAAAAATATAGGAGGCAAGGGTTCTGGTACAGTTATGACTTTACAATCACTTTCTATTAATCTTCCAAGACTGGCATATCAATCGAATAAGGATGAAACTTATTTCAGGGCAAGGCTTGCTCTCATGATAAAGCCTGCATTATCTGCGATGTCAATGAGGAAGAAAGCTATTGCTGATCTTATAAGGAAACAAATGATTCCTGTGATTGCTAACAGCGCACAATTCATACAGCTTGGAACTACTAATGTTATAATTAATCTTACGGGCATAGAAGAATCGGTATATAAAATTTTAGGTCATGACGCTTCTAATGATGGAGCAGAGATTTTGCAAAAAGTTTTGAAGACTGCTGTAGATGTGGCTGCAGAATATGGTAAACAGCTTGGAGAAGACTCTATAGGAATTGCTATGATACATGATGATAGTGCTACAAGATTTGCAACTCTAGATTCTGATAAATATGGTAGGATCTCTCTTCTAACATCAAATCAACAAAAAACAGTTACTTATTCACAAGGGTTAACATTAAATGCTAGAGAGTTGTTATTGTCTGACAATAATAAACATAATTCTGTAATTAAGGAATGTATATCAATAGATAATATACTCAATGGCGGGCTTTCGTTAACTTTGGATGTAAGCGAGCTTTACTCTGATGATGAAGTAAAGAATGCAATAGAATCTGCAGCAGACCTACCCTTCTTCCGTCTCATGTCTAGAGTATTGTTGTGCAACACTTGTGGTAAAAGATCGAGCACACAATCTAGTGAAAGATGCGAATATTGCAAATCACCTTATCTGCTGATGATTTAGAAAAAGAATGAAAAAAGGTCTTGGAAGATAGGACCTTTTAATATATATTTGATAGTATACTTTTCATACAGCTATAGCAATCGCAATATATCATATTTTAAAATGCATTCAGAGCATTTATTTATAAAATTCAACTTAAAGATAAAAATCGACCTCTTGCTAATTATTGTATTATATATAGTTAATTAGGACATCACAGACAATCTGTTGATTAGCACGAAACATTAAAGAAATAGCTAGAGTATCTCTATGTAAACTAATATGCTATACAATGGTATATATGGTAATATGTATTGAATAGATATTGAATATACAAATAAGAAAATGTAGTCATTGACAAGAAAGTAAAAATATTGAGGATTTCCTCAATAATCAGATTGATTCTCTTAGAATTTAACATTAGTTTAGACTTAGGCTCCGTTAATAATCATCATCATCATCTTTGTCTTTGTTATATCATAATCTTCTTCTTCTTCTTCTTCTGCTTCAAAGTCCTTACATGAATACTTTGTTCTTTGCAGACTTAAATTGAGTTTTATATAAAGTCGATGTATCGGTTTGCTCTATAATAAATTCAATTTCTACATTCTATTTCGCATTTCTTACTATATCATATAAGAACTCATAGGGGAATAAAACTTGGATTATAATTCAAAATAATTTATCATTTTATGAAAGTGATTGTTACATCTTTTTCATATCTTTTCTTTGCTTTGAAAATATACTGTGTAATACAGCTACGTAGTTTGAGATCAATTCTCCAGACTGCATCTCTTCTCGCCGTTTTTCAAGATCATTACCTAAAGCCATTGTCAATGATTTTGGCAATTTCAGATGTTCATTTAAGTATATCAAAAGAGAATAGTACATCAACTTCATAACCTCATTATCGTCATCTTCTTTGAAATTCTTCATATTACTCATTACGTTTGATACGATAATAGAGAATTGATTTGATAGAATTGCCTTTTCACTCTCTTGATCTGCATCGCCAAATTTTATAGCTCCCATATAAAGAAGATCTTCAATAGCTGATGCCATCCTTTCAATGTTTTGCTGTTGTTCTTCCTCAGAGGACATAGTCAAAATCAGACTTCAAGATTATTTTAGGTTATCATATGTGGAGGCATTTAATTATGTGTGAATAACAACAATGCTAGATTCTATTGATTGCTATGCTATTTTATTGGTTATTCGTTATGGACGCATAAAAAACTCAAAATTCATGTTATAAATCTAATTGTCATCATTAAAGATTATAGTATAATAATACACTTGACAAGGAAAAAATTATTTTGCTATCCAAATATATAAGCAATAACAAGGATACTGTGGATTAAGATTCACTTTTTGGTATTAGCTGCCTTATAGTATTCTTCAATTCCTTGACGTCAGTTAACATTTCGATAAAAGGTAATAATTCTATTCTTCAGGCAAAGAATATTTAAACTCCTCTTTACACATTATTATCACTTTGTTATGAACTCTTCCGCTGTTTTTCAATAGTCATTATCTACATCACTATGATACATCAATGGTTCATTTAGGAACTAATAGATTAAACTGAAAAATAGACAGAAAATAAGGTCTATTCAATCTAAGTTGTAAAATATAGTCAATTCTCTCTCTCTCTCTCTCTCTCTCTCTCACAAACCACCTAATTGGTGCTAATCTTGACCTATATAGGAAGAGTGTGGATGAGGGATGAGTAGAATGTGTAAACCCAGAATGGGATTCAAGCCATGAATACAGGTCTGTCAAGATCTAGGGCTTTCTAGGATATTTTTTGTCTAATTCTTGAATCAATTTTTTCCCTTTTTCTGTGTCCAGCTTTTGGATTAACAAATCTACTTTCTCTTCTAGCCTATCATTTGCTTCCTTTGACTGTGCAGATCCTACATACCATAATATAGATAGACCTGCTACTTGTCATATTAACTGCAAAAATTCAGATTGCCAGTTTTCCATTGTATCTCTAAATGTCTGATTAAAATAGTCAGTAAACCCAATGGGTTGTTTATGCGCAATTTGCTCCTGAATATATGAATACCAAGCAAATGTCCAATGCAGCGATATGCTCATTGTAAAAAGTCCTAGTGTAACCCAAAAATATCCATAATATTTAATTTTCCCTTTCATAAACTGAGTTTACCTCTTTTCATCATTAGATTTCATTATTGTATAAACTAGCAATTATGACTTAATTATTGGTCTAATTATCTCTTAAAGAAGAATAATTTTATAACAGCGACCATCTTATTCATATTAGGACAAATTTTTTTATTTTGGACGTATACTTTTACCATCTAGAAGCATTAAAAATCAACTACTAAAACCAAATAGTCTGCATGCTTTATATGTCGTATGCAAAGAAATAGTGCTTAATAATAACAATAAACGATTGAATCATCTATCGTCTAAAATGAAACAGAAGCGGAATTATGAAAAATGCTATACAACATTATTGGGAAAACCATGCTATAAAACCTGAGGAAATGAATGTTAGAATTAAAGATGATATTCATAATCGTAGAAACGGTAGTTAAGATGAATTGTAATTACATTCATAAAACGCAGCAATAATGTTAAAGAAACAAAACTAAGAAGAAGAAAAGAAGAAGAATAATAATGATAATGTCAAGACAAAACAATATTATACGCCTACAAGAAAAAATAATAAT
>DASQRW010000224.1:0-28903 GCA_035642715.1 Nitrososphaeraceae archaeon
TATTCAGTTATGATGACGCCGATGACGAAGATGACAAGCTACCAAATAGCAGCCATAATTATACATTTAATGAAATAGGTGACTTCTCGTATTATGATACAGTTTTCGGAAAGAAAGTAATGAATGGAACTATAGAAGTTGGTTCAAATCCGCTAACACAGGCTGCTACTATGAACAATAATAATGTTGATAATAATAATCCCTTAACTTCATATTATCCACAATATGATTTTGATACAATAGGCACATTTGTAGTTCCAACTGAAATGCTCGACAAATATACTAGAATGTTTGAAAATCAAGGCTTGCAAATTTATGATATACATAACTTTAGAAATCTGATGGATAAGGATGATGCTGAGCAGTCACTTATAGTATGGACAAGCAATGGACATACACTTGAATCTGTAATAGAGAAATTGCAAAAGATAACACCGACACTCCCATATGCTTAATTCTACTAAGAACAGCTATTAAATGACAAGCAAGAGATCAATTGAGAAAAGTTTCAACGTTACAACAACAAACGAAAGTTCTTTATTCCACTCTTATTGTGGACTGAGGAATAAAAAAATATATGCATAATAATAATAACAACATGGATGTTTCTACATCCTCATATCATCATAATTAATTAACAAAAAACAATATTCAAAATGAAATAAATAAATAGAAATTCTATTATAGCAGGTAAATACAGTAAAAGAATATTCAATCAGGATCTATCATATTCAAATAAAGCTGAACTGCGGGAGGCTTTGATTAGAATATCTTTCTATTAATATAAAAAATAAAGGTGAATACTAAAAAATATCAATATTTGTAGTTACTTTTCTCCTCAAATACTATTTAAGGTACCCTCGACTGCTGCTTTTAACGTAATTCTAAATCAAATACTGGTATTGCCTTTCTCTTGCTCGAATTTTCCAACAATTTATATTTAAATCTTGTTTGACTTCCTCTGCCAATTCAATAAGACTTTTTTTATCTATTGCAGCTTGTTCTATCCTTATGAATTGCCGTTATTGTTTCTCTAGTCGGATAAGATTTCTTATAATTGTTAACCTTTGTTTTTAGTTTGACAAATAAACTGTATCTGGAATTACCATTCTAATGTTGTTATAGGATAAAAATTGTTTCACTGTCCTTCATCCAATTAAATTAATCTAAGTCGCATTATTCAAAAAAGTTAGCATCAACTAATTTACATACATTGATTTCTTTAATCATAGAGGTTAGGAAGGAAAAATAATCACACAGATTCATATCCAATTAATACCAATTCTTAGTAGTATCCCAAGATGTTGAAGAAAGTGGCGTCTATAGTAGTGGCATTAGCTATTATAGGGTTATTTTTTGGCCTGGTATCGTTTTCAACATTTCTATATGCACAAATACCACCAATTACAGTGGGTATAAAGATTACATCACCTAGTACAGGTCAACAAGTTCCAGTTGGCGAGCTTAGAATATCAGGAATATCTACAGATAACGTCAATTCTGATTGTACGGTTTATGCAGATATAAATAATACAAAGCCTTTTCAAAAAGCTGTAGCAACTGGTCCAGGTGGAGTAAATGACTATTCTACATGGACTTTTACATATACTGATGATTACCATCTCATTACAAATGGAACTAACAATCTTACTTCTAAATTATCGTGTATTGATGATAGTAACGGTGGTACTACTAATTTAACGAAAAGTTATAGTGTAAATGTAATAGGAGTTAATTTGGATGATGATGATGACAATAGAACGAATGTGAATGCGAATTATACTATTCCTCCTATAGTGAATGTGCCGCCACAACCAATAATAGTTGAAGCTACCAGTCAATCAGGAGCCCTTGTTAACTATAATGTGTCTGCAACTGATAATAATGATATGTTTGTCGTACCAATTTGTGATCCACCTTCAGGTTCTAGTTTTTCGTTAGGCAATACTACAGTTAATTGTACTGCAATAGATAATGATGGTAACTCTGCAGTAGCATCATTTAATGTAATAGTAGATATGCCTACAAGAACTGCAACAACATTTACAATCACTGAAACTGGTACTTATAATGAAACTTCTAATGCGGTAGTAGGAGCAGCGGCGGCAGCCACCGACGTCAATACATGTAATAAAAATCTAGAAATTTCTGAGATTACAGCTATTGGAGACGATGGTGATGATGCCATTCCACCTAATGTTCTCGACAACAATCTTGATACACGATGGTCGCACGAGGGTATTGGCTCATGGTTTCAGGCTGACCTGGGTGCAAAGAAGATCATTTGTAGTATAGATATCGCTTGGTACAAAGGAGATGAAAGATCATACAAATTTGCAATATCTATTTCCAACGATGGATCTAATTTTATAAATGTGTATTCAGGTACAAGCAGCGGAGAAACTCTATCAGCTGAAAGATATGCCTTTTCTGATCTTTCAGCAGCAAGATATCTAAAAATCACAATCAGTGGAAATACAGATGCCGATACTGATTTAAAAAACTGGGCAGCAATAACAGAAATAGATATCAATGGATATGATATCTCTACTGAGAACAAACCTCCTTCACCCAATACTATAAGATTAAACATATCAGGTAACTATGAACACAATAGCGTATCTTCCGGTGCCGGCGGACTGAAAATAGATCCTAGTAACATCGAAGGAAGCATTGCCCTTATTAATTCTACAACAAACAAAAAGATAGAAGAATATGATCTAGCCCCTATCGATATTATAGTAACACAACTTTTTAAGAAGATAACAATTAAGACTCAGTTAGATGATCCAATAACATCTGGTACTGTGAATGCAACATTGAATTTCATATCACCTATTGACTTTCAAACTGGCGGTAGTTATAGCAGTATAGCAACAGACCGAAATATACTCATGGCAGAGGTGAATGGGAAAACATATGATACTAAAGGAACTGCAGAAGGAAAAATTACCATTAGTTTTCCTTAAGATCTGGAATACTGTCATATAAAATTGAAAACTCCTTTGATATGTCCCTATTTATAACCTACTAAAGTCTTCAATTGTAGCAATTTAATATACAAGACACTAAAATTGTTCTATCGATGTAATATAGTTATGAACATAGCAGGATATGTGTAAACACTACAAGATTAAAAATGAAAAGATGGTGATATTGCAGAACTAAAAGCTGATGTGATGACTCTTAAAACACAGTATTTTGTGTTTTATGCTTTCTCAAAAGAAAAAGAAAGCAGTAGGTATATATATATACATTAATCTTGAGCGCAGACAAAATAACAATATATATTATCCATTATAAACAGTTTTATACTCTTGAAAAAGAGTCTGTTTTATATTTTCAGTCATATCAGTAATTTCTTTTCTATCCTTCATATCATTTCTTTTTATTCTTTTGATTCCAAGAGAATCTAGTTCACTTAACCACCAGCCATAATTTTCTGGATGTTCTTTTTTGGTAGACATGATCACTTTACGCTGCTATTGATTATAAGACATTCGGCCAGGAGTATTGAATATATATATACTTCATAATGGTATAAAAAGAGTTGGAGTAAACAAGAGAGCAAAATTGAATCAATAGGCAAGTTCTTGCTTCACTGATACTACTAACAATACTACTTATTCTCTTAGTTAAGCAGAGCCTTTTAATCTATCAAATGGTATGTTATCTTTTTTGACTGTGTTTACTTTGTTTATTGCTAGGTCTTTTAAGGTCAAGCCTATATTATCATATTCTCTGTTTATAAATATGTATTTAATATATATATATTATAAAATTTGCAATTAAATAACATAATAATCATTAAACATGCAGATACGAGGAGGAATTGTATGATTATCTCTATAATTACTATAGCAGCAATGCCATAATTATAATTCATTGTAGATTGAAATTTATAATTATAGCATTGATAATTATTTTAATTGATTTAAGATTAAATTCACGACGTGTATATTTTATATAGCATTGCAGAAAGTTGTTTGATTTTTAGGTCTTAACGAACATTTAATCAAATTTTGGTTTTCTACCCTTAAAATGATTACGAATAGGTTCAATTATTTTATTTATGTATATAGCTGTAGCATTTTTCAGATCGATCGGATGTATTTTATTTTTAATGAAGTCATACTCAACGTCTTTGTAATTACTGTATGAAATATTTCCGCCGTACTTTGAAGGCCGCTCAATAATAAACTCAGAAAATTGGTGAAAGATGATATATTTGACTAGCTCAAGGACTGGATTAGCTTCTGCAACACCAGGAGGACAAAAAGCCTTGTGCATCTTTTCGTTAATAGTTTGCTCGGTGTCATGAATCATAATCCCACTTGAGGGTTTGCTCTTGCTCATTTTACTTGATATTTTTAAGTCTTCAGAAGAATCTTCTGAAAATCCTAATTTGGAAGGTTGAGAAAGCCCCGGCAGCAAATGATGGTGTACAGAAACTGGAACCTTCCATCCTAATCTTGGAAATATTTCCCTTGTTAGCATGTGAATTTTTCTCTGATCCATTCCTGCGTGGACTATGTCCAGGTTGAGTGCCTTGATGTCCACAGACTGCATCGGCGGATATAGCAACTGAGAAAAATCAAGGTTTTCTTTCTCAGTTCTACCCATGATCGTCAAAGAGCGTACTGTTCTAGATAAAGTCATTTGTTTGCTAAAACGTACAAAATTTATCCAATAATCATCTGTATTATCATAAAGGTCACTTCCGATAATTATACTTGCACTAGGACAGAAAAATTTGAATGCCTCAGAATAATAATTTGAGATATCTTTAATTTTATTCCAGTCTCCACCTAGCTTATTGTTTATGTAAGTATGCCAATCAGCTAAAAATATAGTCGTATGAACTTTGGCTTTAACAAAATCATTAATTTTAAAACCTGTTAAAATAAGACTTCCAACATGAAGCTCTCCAGAAATTTCTAGACCAATATAATGCCTTGGTGAGTCAACGGTTTGTAACAGAGTTATCAACTCATCTGTCGTAACAATTTCTTCAGTAGGATCTTTTTTAATAAGATCTAAACGTTCTTGTACGTCCATTTATAAAGTGGGCGGTAAGTAATGCCTATTAATTTTTTCATTCAAATAGAGCCAGGAATATTCCATAAACAAAAGATATGTGTAGTATAAATTCAAATCTTTCTAAAAGAAGTATATACAAGAATATTCTATATTATAGCTATATAATAATTTTCCTTTATTGCATCTTTGTTGTTTCAGATATTTCCAACAGGCAATCATAAAATTATTGCAAAAATAAAAGTCAGGAATTACTGTTGATGTCAGTAGAAGTCGTGGCGACAGGAACTTCTTTGATGAGATCATATTTTGACCTATATCCTCTCGGGTTTATCATCATGCCATTGTAAATAAAAGTAGATGAATTACCCACTATTACTGTTGTAATCATACCAAGCATGTCTTGATGTTCTAGCATTCTGTCTAGAGTCGTCATAACTATTGCTTGGCTTTCTCTATATGCTCCCTTGACTATTGCTACAGGAGTTTCTGATTTCCTGTATTTTAGAAAAATGTCTCTGGTATCTCTTAGTTGATGTATGCGCTTTTTGCTAGCCGGATTGTAAATTACAGTAACGTAATCTCCTAAGGCAGCCGCTTCTACCCGTTTTACAATTATGTCCCATGGCACAAGTAAATCGCTCATACTAACTACAGCAAAATCAGTCATTAATGGAGAACCAATTAGAGCTGAACATGAATTCAATGATGAAACTCCTGGCACACATTCAACATAGATTCCGTTTTCTCTATTCCATCCTTTCTCCGAAAGAATCTCATAAATTAAGCCTATCATTCCATATATACCGGGGTCTCCAGATGATACTAGCGATACGATTCTGCCCTGTTCTGCAAAACCTATCGCTTGATTTGCTCTATCTACCTCCTGTGTCATGGCATAACGATATACTTCTTTACCAACAATTAAATCCTCAACTAGAGATACATATGTATCATAACCAACAATAATTTCACTTTGTTCTATTACTTGTTTTGCTCTATATGTCATATGGTCATGATGACCAGGACCAACACCAACAACAAATAATTTACCTCCAGTTTTAGTCATTTTATCTAAGTGACATAGGATAGAATTTATCTTTTTTCATAATGAAAGACTGTATATCATCGACAGTCTTATTAAAAGACAGTCATTTGGCCGTTTATCACGACCCATATAACGAACTGTATTATAACAATATCGTCACAACCATCAAACAGTTAATTGTAATTTATTTATTCTATTCTATATTAGCAAGTCCAAACTCATCGTGTAATGCTCTAACTGCCTGCTCGCAATCATTATCATTAACTACAAAAGCCAAATTTAGTTCGGAAGATCCCTGAGCAATCATCATAACGTTGATATTTCTTCTTGCGACAGAACCAAATACTTTTGCTGCTACACCCTTTATTCCACGCATGCCTGACCCTACAACAGCAATTATCGCAACGTCTTCATTGACATTTAGTTGTTTTATGATCTTTCCAAGTAAATTTAACTCAAATGTGGTTGTTGCTTTATCGAGGTCGCTTTTCCTTACTACCATTGATATACTAGATTCTGAAGGGCTTTGAGAGATCATCATAATATTTACTCTATTTTTCGCAAGTGTATCGAAGATCTTTGCAGCGGTTCCAGGCGTACCCACCATTCCACCTCCACTAACATCAAGCAAGGCTGTATGGCGAATAGCACTAATGGATTTTACAATTTTTTTAGATGTCATGCTAGGGTTATATGAGATGGTGGTACCTTCATGTTTTACATTGAATGTATTGCGTATTAGAATTGGGATTTTTGCGTCTAAAATAGGCTCGAGAGCGCGTGGATGAATATACTTTGCACCAAATAACGCCATTTCCATCGCTTCTGCATAGGATACTTCTTTGAGTACTTTTGCAGAATTCACAATCTTAGGATCTGCTGTCATTAACCCGTCAACGTCACTCCAAAGCCAAATCTCGTCAGCATTGATACTCGCTGCAATTATTGTAGCTGTATAATCAGAGCCTCCTCGACCCAATGTTGTTATGTTGCCATTTTGGTCCGCACCAATAAATCCAGTTACTATAGGGATTATACCTTCTCTCAGTAATGGTTCAATTTTATGGGCAACACGAAGTTTTGTAGTATCCATAAGAGGACGAGCTTCACCGAAATTAGAATCAGTCAATATCCCAACTTCTTTTCCGATAATGTAAGTTGATGTTAATCCTATGTCACGTAATGCAAACGAAACAATTGGAGTTGATAGCCGCTCTCCAAATGACAATAAATAGTCTAATGATTTTGGAGTGACTTCAGCCAGAAGCACTATTCCTTCAAGTATGTCTTGTAATTCATCAATCAGTTTCGTAATTACAATTCGTGCCTCATCTTTTAATTTTCCATCTGAGATTGATTCATCAATAATGGCCAAATGAGTTATACGTGTCCTTTTAATGAAATCGATTATAGAAATTTTATCTCCCCTCTTTACACTGTTTGAAATAGATAATATTTCGTCCGTTATACCCCTGACAGCAGAAATAACACCTACCATTTCATCGTATTTCTTAAATCTATATGATTTTATCAGATTGGCTACATGAATTACCTTTTGACCAGAATCTATGGCAGTTCCGCCAAACTTCATTATAAGGCGCATACTAGTTAATACATTTAGCTGCCTAAAGATTAACGCTTCTTTTTGTCTAATTTTTAATGTATCATATCCTATTCGAAATAATATTAGATCTTTAACGTTCGTGATGGCAGAAATATCTCAGATAATATTCTTGCAACTCTTCTAAATTGTGAATTATGCTTAATTATAGACAATGCAATTTGAGTTATAGAAAATAACATATAAAAATTGCAACAAAACATATAAATACTATATTGTAGAAATATACCCGAAAATTTTTATTTTGAGAATCATTTATAAAAGTGAAAGAAATTAGATTTTCTACACATATATAGTAAACTCTAAGAGATGTAATTATTTGCTTGAACATTAATTAGATATTATGATAATGTAAATGTTTCTAGTTGATTTTTATAGGAGTGGTTAGGCATCGAGGCACAATGAGAAGATTAGCAACACAATTAACTATAGTCATTATACCTGTCGTCGCAATGATGATGAGTACATCATCGGTTATTTTCGCTATGCCTGATCCTTATACATCAAGTACTTTAGGTAATGATAATAGTTATACTAAGCGAGATAATCAAAAAACACAACACGCAATAAATACTAATATTACTAATAATTTGGTTACAATAAACAACTATGATAAACAAAAGAACTGTACAACTGATCTTAGCAAACGACCTAATTCGATTGAATATCTAACCCATTTTAATTGCGGAAGAGTTTCAGAAGAGAATGGTCAAACTGTAAGAGAATTCACACTCATAGCAGAAGAGAATCAGAATGTCAGTATTTCAAATGAAGGTCATATTATGAACGCATGGACGTATAACGGTACCGTACCAGGGCCTACAATGCGTTTCACCGAAGGCGATCTTGTAAGGATAACCATAATCAATAGCGAAGAAAATAAACGTGCCCACTCATTACATATGCATTCGATACATCCTGGTGTTCAGGATGGTGTCGAAGGCATAAGTGGCGCAATTGCACCGGGGCAACAATACACCAACGAATTCATAGCACAACCATTTGGTGTCTATCCATATCACTGCCATGTATCACCGATAGCCGACCATATCAACCGCGGCTTATACGGAATGATGATCATAGATCCAAAGGAACAACGTGAGAATATGCCAGAGTTCGTCATGACATTGAATGGCTATGACCTTGACTATCAGCATGAGGGTGCGACCATCATAAGACCAGCAAACGAGACAGAGGAAACATTTGAAGAGGTAGAGCGCGGCAACGAGATATATACAGTCAACGGTAAAGCATTCGACTACATGTATACGCCAATTGATATCCAGGCAGGGCAGAAGTACCGAATTTACTTGATCAACATGCTAGAGTTTGACTTGGTCAACAGTTTCCACTTGCATGGAAATATGTTTGACTATATAACAGCGGGTACATCGCTAAAGCCAGAATACAAGACTGACATACTAACGTTAGGACAAGGTGACCGCGGAATCATCGAGTTCTCAATACCGTATCCAGGTAGATATATGTTCCATGCACATGTAACAGAATTCACAGATTTAGGATGGATGGGTTTCTTTGATGTAAAAGATAGAAAAACAAACAATGCATGAAAAGAAACATAAGATACTAAACCGAAATAAAATTACATATATAAATAGAATACGTCAACAACCATCCAAAATTCTTTGGAGAGTATTTGTTTTCTCTCCTAATTGCTTCTTTTTTAAATCACTCAGTTTTTCTTCTGTAAAAATGCCGTCCAAGATATATCATATCTATATTTTTGGTTAGTCAGTACTGGTATAGAATAATGAAAGATGTGTGCATTACAATATATCTTCTTCGTCCTATTGATCTCGAGTTTGCTGTCCCACATATCTAAAATCGAAATACTAAAAATTAAGTATTCTTCAGGAAATAGATGATAATCTGGATATAGTAGTTTTAATAATTTATGTGAAAACAAATATAATGTATATTCTACTTTTCTTGGTATACTAAAAGGGTTTTTATCTTTTACTGCAGATTAATTTTGGATTACCATGTACAATTTAGTAAAGACATGGTTGCTCTCCTTTTAGTCCTGCACTCGAGGAGCAAGATAAAAATGAATTCTGCCAACATTTGTCACTCTGAATTCTAATCTTAACGGCATCTTGCTTGAATATTCTGCTGCTACTGAGCCTCCAGCAGCACTTACTGCTTTAGTAATTTTCGAAAGATAATCTAAACTATAGGTAGCCTTACTACCCTCTTTAACGCTTAGCTCTTCTAATCCTTCGCTTCCTGATTCTAAAGTTATGTCTCCTTCACCAGAATCTCCTCTTCCTGAGAATTCCACTTTTTTTGGCTCCGATTGAATAGAAATATATTCAGATACTACCTGAACGTCTGACAGAATTTTATCAAATGCTCCAGCAGTCATTACAACTTTAGAATTGAAATTTAGTTTAGGTAATGGTGTAGAGCTTCCAGAAGTTTCAATTAATCTCATTTTGTATTCCTTTTTATAACTATTCGATATTTCGATATGAAGCATACTATCCTCTTCCACAGCAATTTTAATTGCATCTTTTTTATCAGCTCTTTTTATCAACTTTGAAAATTCATCAACTCGTACTCCAAATTTCACTGATGAATCGCAGTCATATTCTTCAAATGCAGAGTTTGGCCAATGAATGTCTATGAGTGCAACATGGGATGGATCCATTCCTCTGAATGATATTCCTTCGACAGTAGCTTCAAAGGTTGCCTCATCGACCAGAGTGGAAATGGCAGATGTTACTGCCTTCCATTCATCCGGAGATTTTGTTTTAGCCTTAAAGACCAAATTAGTCAATTAGTGGCTGTCATTTACAGTTTTAAACATTACTATATTGTAATATGCATGATATTACTACATTATGTATTATTCAATTTAAACACCGTATCTTGAGTTATCTTTCGGTAGGATTATCACCTATAACTATGATAATGTACCCAAGCAGACCGTGATCAGATCATCTACATTTTCTATCTCTAGCATTTGATTATTATAAGAAATAAGGTTGGCATGGAAGGAAAGGTTGTGAATCAAATTTGACACGATAATAGGCCCAGAAAACTAGTTTTCCTATCATGTATATACTCTTGTCACTAATGGTTTTGTTTTAAGGATATAACCTCTTCCTGTCAGATTGGCGTTTTAATTCTCAAAAGTAATGGTAAAAGAGCTTGTGACTGATTGATTATATGTGTTTATTTCCAAATGAAGATACTCTTACCAAAGAAGAAATTGAATCATGGAAAAGTTTTGTAGATAACCTGTCCTCAGAAGAAGATAGAGAATTATTTGAAAAGATGCTGAATGATTATTACAACTATGCTGCTGCAATTAACGCAACGGGCGAGCCATTTCCAACCGAACCATTGATTATGGCGTTATTGCTTTCACAACATATAAAATGATTGACTGGTTAACAAAACAAATTTAAGTTTTCATTTGCATAATAATAATAATAAAAAAGTTAACGAATACAAAGAACAAAACTTAGGTAGAGAAAATATATATGATTACATAAGAAAGAATGAAAGAATTTATTATATTGATGATTATTAGTAACGGGGATTACACAATGATTTATGAATTCCCCTACCGCTAAATAGATGGAGGTTTCTTTGCAGATGTCTAATTTTCTCTAAATGCGTTATGTGGGACAAATTTGACATAATAATAAGACCTAAGTTAGTATGATAGTTAAGTCAACATACTGCAACTAGTAGTGATCAGATTATAATATCAATATCAATGGGAAATGGGTATTATTATTATTTATTTATTATTTAAAATCTATGTCCAATACTTTTGAATCTCTTTATAGCCCAATTCCAATTGTATCCAGCAAAAGCTGCAAGCGCCATCACCACAAAATCACGAGGCTTTCCTTCTGTATCGGTATCCAAAATGATAAGTCCTGCTATTATAGTTACATAAACAATGGCTCCAAGTATTCCGCCAATAAATGGAGCACTAAAGTATTGTATCATCCATGTATTTCTATAATCCCTGTTTTGAACATGTCTCCACAGATACCATATGTCCTGGAAAAGACCGCCTATCATTCCCCAGATAACTGCTTGCATAGCCAAAAGTTCAAAACCAAGCTGTTCTGAGGGTAGTTCCCAAGTAAGAAAATAAAATGAGACTATTGAAAAGAGCATACCTATAAAATAAATCCACAAGTGAAAAGCATATGCATTAACAAATCTCCACCAGGATGATGCATCATATATAGCAGCATGATAATATCTTTCAGCTTCAATTAGGTTGTGTTCACATGCTACAAAGTGATTATCTATTAATTCATGTCTAGCATTTAATAAACATTGGAGTATATCATCTGCAATTATATTTGATACTTTCTCCTGTGAAAATAATCCATTCTCTGATGCTACCCTGAATTGTAATGATAGTTTATCGATTCTTTCTTCATATTCCTTAACTACTATTTCTTCCTCAAATTCCTTACTTTTCCTTTCATTTTCTTTTGATTTCGCTGAGGTCAAAGAAAGGGTCTCTTTATGTGGCTTGTGATCGTCGTAGCAGCAGCATAAGTATTTGAGCCAAGACCCATTGCAATGTTTCTATCTCTGTCCATAGTCTGTCATTATACACCCTATTATGAGACTTGTGCACTTCTTCTTTCTTCTGTATGATCCTATTATGCAGTATTTCTTGTAATAATCTTAATGGTAGTGTTGTTGATTGTGCTCGTGATGGTGATGATGGTTCATTCATATAGAGTTCGGTAATATACCGTTACTTACTATGCAAAATAAGATTTGAAGCACCAAAGAGAGAGCGAGGGAGAGTGGTAGAGAGAGAAAAGATAGTGCTTACAAAGTTAATCTATACTATTATATGCTTGGTACCTTATATGATTATTAGTCCTATTTATTATAATTAGGACTAAAAGAAGAAGAAGTATTTGACATCCATCTTTCATAGCATAATAAACCATAAATAAGAAATTGCTCTCTGAAGGTTCATCATAGAGGAGAATGATGATTATTGTTTGTGAATCAAGCTCAGACCGCTACAGCTACAGGAACGGTAGTTTCCGTATGGCGATATCCCATGAAATCAATGCTGGAAGAGAAGCTCAATTCTTCATATGTAACAGAACGCGGACTCATAGAAATCATCAGGAATCTTCGAAACATGTCACATGCATAAGCCTATGATCAGTATGCAGTATTTGTTTAATAGAGTGTTATACCTTAATCTAGACTTAGTGTAGTCCCTTTGAAGAGCAGCGATAACTCTAGGCGCTGGGAAGGTATTCACCAGCTGAATTGCAACAATCTATTACAAATGATGATATATGCTTTACCACCATTTCCCAAGATTGGAATGAGTATGTAGATGATAATAGTACAAGTATTAGAATTCAACTGATAGTTATAAGAGTAGCAAAAACATCGAAATATGATGCCAAAGGTTTTCCAGTTTATTTGGTTGAAATGCAAAAGGTGCTGTTCGAGTAAGACCGCCTTCGCCGACAATGTAATCACACCATTTCCACTAAACCGATCAAAATCTTTTAAGCAACAGTTTCTGATGAAATGCTGGACGCAACTATACTTTTTTTCCCTTTGATGCTTATAAACTATATTTGGTATAATGTGGGTCATGAATATGTTAGACGCAACACAAATAGGGCAAGGGATTGGCAATGAGGCCGACCACTTTGTCTACCGAGTACCAAAAAAGAACCATGACGCGATAGTGCAGCTCAGTAAAGAATTTGGCGACATAATAAGGAATTACGGAGTTGCACATTTAGTTTTCCAGCTAAACAACACCGAGGCACCAATGGAGGGCATCACTAACATAGCCAAAACTATCTCAGCTACTCAAGACGAGGAGGTTTGGTTGGAGCTAATATTCTATAGAGATCGTAAGCATAAAGATGAGGTCGGTGCAAAAATGCGAAATGATGAAAGAATGGGTACACTTTGGCAACGGTCTATGGCTCTCGTCAGTCCAGGAACCGGCTTCATCATGGGGGAGTTCAACCGCCTAAAGATATAGCTTAGTGCCCCCTCATTTTTCTTTGGTCGTCTGATGCCTCCTGGAAATATGGTTAGTAAGAGCGGTATCACAATTCTTAATGATGCGAAATAAAAGCGAGTAGAGTGGGAGCTAATGAATAGGAGTCGATTAAAAGACTATCTTTCATTTAACAGAAATATTCTAATTGGCTTTGCTGGTGCATTTCTTACTAGCGCTGGAACTAGCCAGGCGATATCAAGATTCACGTCCCCACTTGTTAATTCTTTAATCTCGTTAGTTGCTGAATTGAGTGTATTCCTCACAATATTCGGCATTCTGTTCTATTTTGATAACAAAGACAAGTTTGTTGACAAACAAGGGAAGAGAAGAGAATCAGGGAAAGTAAAGTGGGTTTTATTAAAACTAGCATCCACACTTTCAATCGCAGAAATTGAATACAATACTGTAAAACCCGCTATTCACTTTTGGCTCCTGACTTTGGATTATCAACCTTTCATTGCTTCAACCATTGCAAGTTTTATTACTATAATAGGATACCTTGCTGTTGCGGACTCTATGGCATATCTTACTCGTTTGTTTAAAAAATCATAAGTATGGACTTGTGGGATTAATCCCCCGGCCTATCCATTTGCACTAATGATGGGCGGACTTGCAAGAATAGTAGATGGAGTAACAAATAAAGCTAATAAAGGATAGGTTAGAGGTTTTACCATAGGAGTAGGAGTTTTAGCAGTTATAATATCTATTATGATATTGGCAGCACCAGTTTTTAGTGCTGTATTTGCTGGCCTCATTATAGCAATGGCTCTACTAATAATAGGTATACAAATGGTAGCGGCTGGGGTATCCGGGAGAAGGGAATCTCTAGTACCATCATCAACATCTAGTTTGAGAGAATAAGAGGAAACCCCCTATCACACAGCCAAATTAGAGAAGCATAATGAACTAATGATTGATCCGTATCAGCTGTCCAAGGTCTTTCCATCAGACTGAAACATTAATTAATGAACATCATGATTTTAAATACAATACGTATATGATGCATGATAAAATTAAATAATAATAATGGAGCTCTTCTAGACGAAGAAGAGGAAATATTAAGAAAGAAAGAAGTGATAACTTCTTTGTATCGCTATTCTGACTTATCTATCAAAAACATAGCTCAACAGGTTGATATGCCTTTGAATGAGATTCAACGTATAACTGACAAACTAGTAAAGTTAAATGCATCGAGATTATTTGAGGAAGAAAGCACTACTAGAATAGAAAAAATAATGTCTACTAATGTTGTTTCGCTAGATATTTCAAAAACTGCAGCTTACGCAGCGGCTTTGATGACTGAAAAGAAAGTAGGTAGTGTTATTGTAATTAAAAATGATAGACCATTTGGAATAGTGACAGAAAGAGATCTAGTAAGAAGATATTTTCGTGATACGTTACTTGAAAGTTTGGCTTCACATCCACTTATAACGGCAGAGCCTACAACCACAGTAGAAAAAGCAGCAGAAATTATGTTGAAAAACAAAATCCGTAAGCTTCCAATAGTCGATGAAAATAATACAGTAGCAGGTATGATAACCGTAACGGACCTAGCTACGTTTCTTTTGCCTACAAGGAGACCAGGTTTAACATTATCAATACTACAAGCAGTCTCAAGAGGCAAAGGACCAAGATGCGATTCATGTAATAGTATGAGTGAAATACAATGGTGTGATAGTTGTAATAGGTTTATGTGCAGAGCATGTGAAGTTGAAATCCATAGTGTGGATTTGCCTTAAGATAACCACATTATAAGACAGTTAGATTGTTTGTGGAATACATCACCTTTACATAGATTATGAATATCGTTATTAATTTACAAATCATTTGATACCAGTTTTGTTATCATTGCTAGCGCTTCATTATCGCTGTTATCATCTGTTTCCAACTGTTACCAATGCACAGTATTTGAATTCAGAACATTAGTAATAATAGTGTCATATATGTACGAATTATGGACAGTGAATTTCTTTTGAAACTATCTTTCTCCGAGTAACTGGTTAACAGAACTATGTAATGTTATCATTCAGATATTATGCTAAATGAAGCTTCATCTTTGCTGTTCAAAATTCCATCCAAGAATAACGCTGGTATTCTTACCTACTATGTCTCTGAACTCAACTTGATAGAAGTAAAATGTGGTGGATGTGGCTTCAGAGGAATGCAGCATGGTGCGACGAATTCAACTTAGTATTTGGTGATTCAACTATTGCAAATGAGCATCAAGAAAACGAAAAACATAGTAGAATAAGAAAAGACATACAGAATATCTAGTAACGGAGCATTATTACTTCTTTTAATTAGTAACTTCTCATTATTTTATCCAAGATTCCACAGCATATATATCTTCAAGCTAAATTATCCTAGAGATTCAATTGTGTGAAGAGAATATATACATACATAGTAGAGCACATTTTTATGGGACAAATCTTATTAGTTACTTTGTTACTATCAATTGCAAGAAGATATAGAAATTAAAGAATTTGAATGGTATTTGCGTGATCATTTGTTTCGGCAGTCAAATCAAGGCAGAAGACAACAACAATTCAAAAAAGAGTCACTTGCACAGGAGATGACTAGTTTGTATTTAAGGTATAGAAATTCTACTACTTCACAGCATATGAATGAAATGATAAATGCTGTAGTTGAAAACCTAATTTCACGTAAAGTACTAAAGTTTGAGAATTCTTTGGAACTGACAACCAGACTTTCTCGATTGCAATGCTCTAAATGTTTTTACATTTCTTATCTGAGTAGTAATGAACCAAGGAATTGCTTGAGATGTTCATTTAATGAATTACATGATTTTCCAAAGAAAAAATAATAAGCTAATTCATGTTCAAAAAACCTATATGTATTATTATAATTCTGAAGCAGCTAAGCCGTTTATTAGTTCCAAGAGTTGTACTTTGCTTCTGAATAAGAATTCGATTCTTTTATTTCCAATATCTGTTTTCACTTTAATATTTCAGAATCCCAAAAATAGTTCTATCAATGTGGGGTCAGTGGGATTTGAACCTTACTGGTAGATGCGTTCAGTAATTTCCGATATTTATATTTTTGTCGTCTAATTAAAGCATGATTAACAAAGTTAGCCTAGATATGGCATGACAATTGATTTGGACCAAGGGTCTCCGTGAGGATGTTGGTTTTTAAAAATGGATTCTAATCTTATAAAACGTTATATAGGTAAATAACATTTCGCTCCCACAGGCTATCATGTTTTTGTTCTGATTTTCTTTTTGAACTTTCAGTCAATTATTGGCTTATTTCTCCAAAAACATTTCAGTTATGATTGCAATAATACTTTGAAAATCTATCTTCATTAATCTTCCTACATTTCCTAGGGATATTTGAGGAATTCCAATACTTGCTTTGATTTCTTCTTGTACTCTGTTAGCTTGGCAAAAGCATAGCCACCTGAGCCTAACAGTTTCTTTTCCTCCAAATCTTCACTCACATATCCTATCTGTGAATAGCTATAATTTTAATGGTACAACATCATTTGACATAACCACACATATACATCACTAATTGTCATTGTTGGCAGGAGAAAACATATCCTGATGTTAAAACAAAATTCTATATGATAAAATGAGTAAGGTTTTATTTGTAAATAATCTAACTTTATGCATAGCATTCTTTAGTCAAGGATATGCCCGAACTTTTGTTTTGTTCTATTCCTGATTTCTCTATAGTCCTCTCTAGGTATTTGAAGTCAGAGTATCTCTATATAATCCGTCATATATCTACAAAATAAGATTGGTTACTTTAATAGAACAAAATAAACTAAATACAAAACAACAAAAGTCCTATCGTGTCTATAAATAATTACATGCATTTAGGCCTTCTGTCAAGTTCTGATTATCAGCGGTTCACTATACTCCTGATGCGAAGGCTGCAGAGAGAAGATAAGTCTGTCAAAATTTTCAAGATGTATAGTATCAATTCCTACTGCGCCTATGAAGAATAACTGAAATAGAAACTTCAGCAGCAGCACAATGATGATTATAGCCACAATAACAATGATTATGTATATTAGTGTACTTAGAACCATTTATTACGAATGTCAGGTGTTTAAGTAAACATATATACATTTTAAAACACTGTTACGTAATATTGTTGTGCAATGCAATATATTTTCTTGTTTATCGTTCTCGATTTATGATGCAAGATCAGCCAAGGCATTTCATAACAATCTTCGAACTATATCTGTGACCCTGTTAAGATGGTTCAAGAATATGATAGAATATGTGATAGCGAGAAAATACTTTTGTTTTAGTTAGTTGAAAGATAAAACAATACGATACAACTATACATGATCACAAGCAGCAGTTTATCTCAGATTATATCAGCAATTAACATATTTGATGGAGACAAGGGATTTAAGATAGCATGAGAGAGAAAGGGAAAGAGAGAGAAAATATAGCTAAATACAATTTCAAAAGGCATATTCAATAAAGAGACACTCAAGTATTACAACATTACAATGTAAACATGAATGATCTTGAAGAATTTAGAAGAAATAAACCCTTGATTGAATAATTCAATACAGTTCAAGATAATTAGATAAGGTAAAAAGACAAAGGGATTCTTTGGAAGAAGAAGAGCTTAAGAAAGGGCAATAGGAGAACATAGGGTTGGAATATGAATGGTTAATACTTGAATATGAGATTAAAGAATCTTCATTTATGTCCAATAATCAAAACAAACAACTGCAGAGATATGATACAAAAAAATGAGATTATTGTTTGATTTAGAAAAGCATTTGTTAGATCTAAATACAATTATTATAGGCGAGAGATATTATGTATATACTTCTGATTTGAAAAATGGATAATGAGAGGACGATGATGACGACAACAACTACAACACCAGCCAGCCTTGTTATCAAGGCATATGAAAAATTAAAAAATAACATATTAAAATTCAAAAGACTTGTTGATAGACCCCTTACATTAAGTGAAAAGATTATGATTGGACATCTCGATGAAGAGATGTATTATTCTCATATAGATAAAGAGCTTTTACTTCTTCCTGGCAAGAGTTATGTATTTCTCAGACCAGATAGAGTAGCGTTGCAAGATGTTACAGGACAGATGACTATTCTTCAATTTATGCAAGCAGGTATAGAGCGAACTAGAGTTCCTACAACAGTTCATTGCGATCATCTTATCAAGGCACGAGTAGGAAGTGAACCTGATACAAAGGCTGCGCTTTATGAGAACAACGAAGTATATCAATTCTTAGGATCTGCATCGAAAAAATATGGAATAGGATTCTGGAAGCCAGGAGCCGGTATAATACATCAGGTAATACTTGAAAACTATGCTTTTCCTGGAGGTCTAATGATTGGAACAGATTCCCATACTCCAAATGCAGGTGGTCTTGGAATGATCGCAATAGGAGTAGGCGGGCTTGATGCAGCAGAAGTTATGGCAGGTATGTCTTGGGAATTGCTTTATCCAAAACGGATTGGCGTTTACATGACAGGTAAATTGAATGGCTGGGCCTCTGCTAAGGATGTTATACTTTATGTAGCATCAAAACTTACAGTATCTGGAGGAACAAATGCAATAATTGAATACTTTGGACCGGGTGCAAAAACTATAAGCTGTACAGGAAAGGCAACGATTACAAATATGGGTGCAGAGATAGGTGCTACTTGTTCAATATTTCCATACGACAAGAGAATGGATATATATCTTCGGGCAACAAAAAGAGGATTGATAGCTGATCTTGCAAATCAATATATTGATTTACTAGTCCAGGATCAAGAAATAGAACAAGAAGTAGTTGAAAATAGAGAGGAGTATATACTAAAATATTTTGATAGATTAATTGAAATTGATCTTTCTAAGCTTGAGCCTCATATTGTGGGTCCTCATACACCTGATCTTGCAAGACCGATCTCAAAGATGGCAAAAGATGTTAAGAACAACAGCTACATAGATACAATTTCGGTTGCTCTTATTGGAAGTTGCACAAATTCCTCATATGAGGACATGTCACGTGCAGCAGATATCGCTGAACAAGCGAGAGCAAGAGGTATAAAAACTAGAACACCATTACAAGTTACACCAGGTTCGGAGATGGTTAGGGCAACAACAGAAAGAGATGGTCAGATCCATTTGCTCAAGGAAATTGGTGCAAACGTTCTTGCAAACGCTTGTGGTCCATGTATTGGACAGTGGGACAGACCAGAATTGAAAAAAGATGAATCAAACACAATAGTTACATCTTATAATAGAAACTTTCCAGGACGAAACGATGGAAAGAGAGAAACAATGAATTTCATCAGTAGCCCAGAGATAGTCATAGCCCTTGCTCTAGCGGGAAGACTTTCGTTTAATCCATTTGTCGACGAATTGACTGGAGCTGATGGAACAAAATTTAAGTTGAAGCCTCCTAAAATAGCACCTGAAATTCCAGAAAAAGGTTTCAATGATACTAGTAGAGATGACATATATGACGCGCCAGCTGAGGACTCCCGCAGTGTAGAAGTAACAATTAACAAGGATAGTGTTCGACTGCAAAAATTGCAACCATTTCATAAATGGGATGGAAGGGATTTTGAGAAATTACCTGTATTAGCAAAAGTAAAAGGAAAATGTACAACTGACCATATTTCCCCTGCTGGTGCATGGTTGATGTATCGAGGTCATCTAGACAAGATAAGTGACAATTTGCTTCTTGGAGCAGTCAATGCCTATCGCAATGACGAGGTAGGAACTGGAAAGAACATCCTTAGTGGTAATATTGAATCATTTTCCCATATTGCTAGAGAATACAAAAAACAGAATATGAAATGGATCATTGTAGGAGATCAAAACTATGGAGAGGGCAGCAGTAGAGAACATGCTGCTATGACTCCAAGATACCTTGGATGTGCAGCAGTCATTTCTAGAAGTTTTGCTAGAATACATGAAACTAATCTTAAGAAACAAGGAGTGTTGACATTGACGTTTAAGGATCCATTAGACTATGATAAAATAATGGAAGATGATCGAATCAGTATAACTGGTTTAAATAATATCAAACCTGGCAAGCCTGTGAAATGCGTTTTGCATCATCATAATAGTAATAACAGAACTTACGAAGAGATATATTTACAACACTCTTATAATGAATTACAAATAGAATGGTTTTATGCTGGTTCAGCTCTTAATGTATTACTTTCTAGGAAAGACTAGTAGAGCAATATAGTATCTCTACATAGAAAAAGACGATGATGACAATATCTCTATAATTGTAAGGTTTACAAAGATAATTGCATAAATATACAAACAGCATGTTATATACAATAAGGTTTCAAACTTTCATAGGATAGGAACCCAAAATTCATTGCTTGTAATATTTTCATTTGTTACTGCAATATAGTATCATATGAATATATCTGACATACTACTGTGTAATTAGTTGGGAATTAAATATGTATATCATAACAAATGGAACCAATATTATTATTATATATAATATTCTAATATCTTTTCAATGGCATCTTTATCATCCTCGTTATTACCATATTCTTGATATTTAGTAAAGTCTAATGGAGTAATTATGCCGATAGGCTTGTTTACATCATATTTATCATCAACAACAAGTAAATGTCTTACATTGTTTTGTAGCATCATATCAGCTGCTACCGATGGTGATAATTTCGAATCAATAGTAATAAGAGGAGAAGACATTATCTCTTTATTTGTCACTGTACTAGTACGTACATCATTAATGCAGACCTTTCTAACTAAATCTCGTTCAGTAACTAAACCTTGTGGTTTATCGCTTCCATCAACTATTACTAATGAACTCACATTCTTATCTTTCATTTTCTTAGCTGTTTCTTGAACAGAAGCCGATTCTTCAATAGTTTCTAATTTTTTTCTCATTATATCACTGATGGTCATACTCATTGGGATATACAACTATATTATGATATTTGAAATATAAGACTATTTGCTACTATTTAGGCCATTACTAATCGTAGAATTACACGTATTCCACTATTGACTTGTAAAATATTTATTTAGAAAAGTGACTAATGCTTTTACATTAACTATAAATTCAATATTATGCGGGCCATCTATAGCTTATACAGTGTCATCGTATCTCTATTTGCTACGTACAGCATAATATTGATTCGCGGCACATTAACAACAATCTTCTAGTTTTATTATGATATCAGATTCCCATGACTAAAAATATGGAAAGATAATCCTAATAATAATAACTCATCTAATGATTGATTGATAATAATAAAAATTGTTATTAATTGGGTATAGAAGTAGCTAATTGTTATTCTATGAGCTTAGAGAATCTTATTTCGCCTTCAAGCATTGCAGTGTTTGGTGCGTCAAATAGAGAAGGAAGCGTTAGAAACGCAGTTATAACTAATATCATTTTAGGAAAATTCGCTGGAAAAATATTTCCAATAAATCCCTCAAGCGACACTGTTCTTGGCTTGAAATGCTATAAGAATATTTTTGACATAAAATGCGAGATAGACTTAGCAGTAATAGTTACACCTAGTAATACTGTACCTCAGATAATTGAGGATTGTGGTAATAAAGGAGTAAAGGCTGCAATTATAATTTCTGCAGGATTTAAAGAGACCGGAAAAGAAGGCAAACAGCTTGAAGAAAAAATAAAAGAAATAGCCAAGAAGTAAAAGATGCATTTAGAAGAATAATGGAAAATGTAAAGCAAAAAAGCAAAAATGGCAATATGAAAATCAATGGAGTGATTATTCAAGATTTCATAACAAATGGCAAAGAGACTATAATAGGAATGAAACGTGATCCTCAGTTTGGACCTTTGCTTATGTTTGGTTTAGGAGGAATATACGTACAGGTGTTCAAAGATGTTTCTTTTAGACTTGCACCAATAAATGAATTGAGTGCACGGCATATGATTGAATCAACAAAAGCTAGTAAACTACTCTATGGAGTAAGAGGAGAGAAGCCATCAGATATAGAATCTATAATAGAATCTCTTCAGCGTTTGTCTCAGCTTGTAATGGACTTTCCTGAAATACAAGAGATAGATATTAATCCATTATTAGTCTTTGAGCAAGGAAAAGGATGTAAGGCTATTGATATAAGAATAGTGATTTCATAGAGTTCATAGTAGTTTATAAAACTAGAATATCATTTTTGATTAGGGAATCCCATCTTATACTATGTTATTTCTTCTATTTGTCGATTATACTTATCATTGTTTTTAGTAGGAGGGAGGAGGAAATTCTTCTATTCCATAAAAACTATAAAAAGAGAAGTCTCTTTGTAACATATAATCTAACCTTAAAGCAATCTCATTAATTTATCATTGCAGGTTCTGTATAGATAAATACATACACTATCTAATGTATCTGGTTTGGAGTTTGGTTATTGCTCTCTTCTGAACTAGGTTCATTTTTGAGTCATATTTTTACCATATTTTTTCAAACAGAAGCATCTGCAAGTATTTTACCGTTCTGAATTGTCTTCTAAAGAAATATGACATAAACAGAGAGAAAGACAGTAGTAATTTCAGATATTTTTTACTGCTAAATCATTAAGATCATCTCATTACTTTACTACCATTACAGGACAGTGTGCATAAGTTACTACTCCAGAAGCAACACTTCCAAGCAGCATCTTTTTAAAACCTGATCTTCCTCGAGTACCTATTACAATTAAATCTATATTTTCATGTTCAGCATATTCAACTATTGCACCTATAACAGATATATCAGTTGCAACGACTTCTGTTTTGAGTTGAATTTTCTTATTTGTATCATCAGCTTTTTGTTTAATTTTGTCAAACCACTTCTCTGCTTCTTTCTTGATACTTTCTAGGAATTCACTTATTGAAGTGGAAGTAGCCAATCCGTAAATGTCAGATGAGTATGCATATCCTACCTGTGAAGGCAAAACATGAATAGCAATTAACAAAGAAGCATTATTTTCTTCTTTTTTTTCTGTTGCTATTGTTATTGCATATTCTGCTGCTCTCAGAGACGTTTCCGAACCATCTGTTGCTACAAGTATTCTCGAAAATTGTCTTTTTTTGGTTTGTACCAATTTATAAATATATAATATATATGAATTTAAATTAATACATCATTTATGAATTGATTGGAACTAGAGAAGGAAAGAGGCTGCTGGAAGATAAAGCTCGAGCAAAATGCCTGTTGAAAATAACAGCTCGTTAATTGTTATTTATCTTTAATTGTTATCTATGTGTAGAAATTTAGACTTAGATAATTATTTAATATTATTCTGTTTATTGCCCCTAATAATCAATAAAAAAGACTTTAAGAATTTTATTAATTGAACCGGTGGTTTGTTATTCACAATTAGTTAGAGTATGTAGATATGATTTAAGGATCCTTATTATGACTCAGGACTCTTCATACCTCAAATGAGCTGCTGCTTGTATTTATAATACGGACAATTCTGACTGTTGTTATGCCATTTACTAAAACTATCGGTTCATTACCTAAATTTGAAACAAATAACAAACCATCATTTAATGATAATTCCCTAGGTCTGCCTCTATTTGAATTTGTTTTAAAATATAATGAGCGTAAGAATTAAGTATTTACATATCTACTATTATTGACAACAAAAACAATATTTTACCAGCTAAAAACTAGCAGACGAACAAATTTAGTCTTATTCCTTTTGTTTTTATCTCAGACTGATTTCTCTGAATCTCTAAATAATGTATTGTCCAGCTAAAAAATAGTTATATAACTGTTAGATTGTATTTCGATATTTGGCATCCATTTTATATATATATACATCCAATAAATGCTAAAACTACACAGTATGAAAACAAAGAAATTTCCAATAACACTATTTATGCTGTTACACTGATTGCTGCAACTATAGACTACGCGTTTGGTATTTTGGTCTGATTCCATTACGAACAGAACAAAAGTCCTTCCAACCTACCTAGTAAGAATACCACCAGGAGCTGCTCAACAAGATAGTCCAGAGCACTATTACCCTCCAAATATTGCCACCCTGCTGGCACAACAATAGCATGGTTAAATGATGATTAAGGTCAACCACATACAGTTACTATTGATCCTACTGGATCTCTTTTTAATTCAGGAATAAAGCCATATACTTCATTTTTCCAATACACATTTGTCCCTAACGAAGGAAGAGAATTTACATATCATTGTGAGATCCATTCATTGAGAATAGGAAAAGTATCGGTTAGCAATGCAATTGAACAGGGAAACAATTTTGTATTGACTTCTGGAACTGCTCCTGTTCTTAAGTAAAAATGATAGGAGATTGCTAAATTTCAGACCAACTACTGTGACTGCGGCAGATAAGACAACTCATATAACATACAACATCACTATGCTTGGAGATCGTGGTAACGGAAAGGTATTTTCAAGGGATTTCTTTGCACTTGGCGGTGATCTTGAGGTAGAATTAGTGTCCGTGAATAATACTACAACAACCGTTTATGGACCAGACTTTAGCAATCCTATGACTGGAGCTATCATGTTCAAGGCAACTTCCCTAAACCAGATACAGACTATAAAATAACAGCTGATATAACCGCAATAGGCTCACAAATACTGGAAAATCGA
The DNA here is from genome assembly GCA_035642715.1 of Nitrososphaeraceae archaeon. Classification (GTDB taxonomy): domain Archaea; phylum Thermoproteota; class Nitrososphaeria; order Nitrososphaerales; family Nitrososphaeraceae; genus JAJNBK01. The sequence goes on from DASQRW010000224.1 coordinate 25,355, forward strand.
ATTAGTGACACCTTTAAATTGAGGGTAATCTATAACTTTTATTATTTTTAGTGTAGAAGATTTGGATAAAATTCAAGAATTTCTGCTATAAGGAATTTAAATATTCAACATTAATCTTCTTTTCATAATAAAGTACTAATCCAGTATTTATCGCCTTTTGACTAAAATAATAAGTTAAACTATTAATTATCAAGTATTGAAATTCGATAATTTCCAAGATAAAAGACTAGCAAATTTTAGATTAAGCAGACAATCTTCTTTTCTTCTTCGTCATTTTGCATGATCTAAGGTAAAAAGGATCATTATATATAATCTATAACTGCGATTAAAATTATGAACCAAATTTTATTATCATACTTTCAATTGATACCAAAGTCAACTGGAGTATTTAATAATGGTATTCAATTATTCAATTATTATAATTCAATCTATTTTAGAACTTTTCAACAGGTCTTAAAGAGAAAAGAAACACAAAAAGCTGATGGTAGCAGCAAGTTAGACGATATTGAGGCTTTCTATAATGCATGGTTAAATACCATGGACAAAGAATTCGATAAAGAACTAAAATCCATATCTTTTATGTCATTGTTATCTAAATATATTGATTCGATTATTGATTTGCACTCATTGTATAGAAGAACAGGGTTTCCTGTTGATTATGTTGATTGGATGTTTAATTCTTATATACAGAATATGATGTCTTTAGTAACATCGTCAATATTAAAGGAGTATCAACTATCTCCACATGACATTATATATTTAAAAGGAAAGACTAGACTATTACACTATCATGGTATTAAAGAAAAAGAAAAAGAAGAAGAAAATAACTCTAAACCACTTCTTATAATTTACGCTCCAATCAACCGCTTTCATATTATGGATTTGAATCCTAAAAGAAGTGTAGTAAGGAACTTGCTATCAAACGGCTTGGATATCTATCTATTAGATTTAGGGTATCCAACTAAAGAAGATGACAAATTATCTTTATATGATTATGTTGATTATGTAAAATATGCAGTTCAAGCAATATTGAAAAAAGAAAAAGAAAAAGAAGAAGAACGACAAGGACAGAGACAGGGAAATAAAAAAATATCAATTTTAGGATATTGTTGGGGAGGCATACTTGCACTCATTTATACAGCATTAGAAGCTACAAAAACCACTCAAAGTGATGATGATGATAATACTGTTAAAAGTTTGGCGCTAATGGCTACACCAGTAGATTTCAGTAAGGAAAATACTATACTTGCAAATTGGTCTAGAGCAGTCAATATAGATAAGATGATGGATGAATTTGGTAATATGAATGGACAAATCCTTGATCTTGCATTTGCTATGCGTAATCCTCCAAGATATACGTCTGATAAATATTTCAAGTTATTCAAAAAATTATATGACAAAGAATTCGTTAATACTTTTATTGATGTTGAAAGATGGCTTTATGATACTCCACCGGTTCCTGGAAATCTGCATCGTCAGATCATAAATAATTGTTATAAAGATAATTTACTTATTACAAATAAAATGAAAGTTGATGATAACTATATAGACCTTAGAAACATAACTGTTCCACTTTTGATAATAGACGCAGAAAAGGATGATCTGGTTACTACAGAATCAGCCATAGCAGTAAGCGATTATGTATCCAGCAGAGAAAAAGATTTCCTTAAAAGTCCTGGTGGTCATGTGGCTCTATGTGTTAGTGATATTGCACATGAGAAATTATGGCCAAAGGCTGCAGAATGGATTCTATCAAATAATAGAGAAAAGTATATTACCAAATTAAAAGAATAAAAAATTGCATCATCTACCATAGTGTCTAGCCAGCTCTTGCAAATAATGCAATTTTATTTAACCTTTCTATTAATAGCCGATTAACTGATTGGATTCAATTCTAAATATGATATTGGTTATTATATTTAAAAGTGTAAATCATCAAATTATCATGTTATGAAGGTGTTCTATCTTCTCAGGAGTTTAGAAGCATATGAATACCATATTCCCCCATCTGTTGAAAGTGAATGCTTTCCATACTTTCTTACTAATGAAGTAAGGAATCATTCTGCCACAAGAATTGTTCTTTCAAAAGAAAAAATGTGTATTTCAAGAATCAGTTTATTGATTGAATCGACAGCAATCCACAACAACCAAGCAAATTGATTGCCAACTTTAATCAGAGTTTCATCATCTACTATGAATCCTTGTATTTTCTTTCTCTTTTTCTTTTGTAGTTCTTCTTAGTTGGCTTGTACTACTTTTGAATCCAATTTCAGACGGTAAAACATGATATTTCCCTTAGTAATGGCAAAAGTCTTTGTCAGATGTCTTTCTTAAAGATAGACAGAAGAATACAAATGCAATGCATATAGAATATATATTTGATGCTGTTTTGTTAGTTTTCTATACATTAAGAGAATAAAGTGTTAAGCTATATACTTTTTCTAAGTGAAGAGCCAAAATTAAGTCCTCATAGTATTAATATGGACAGCATATGGCTGAGATAAAAATACTTGATGTATCTTTGTCTTGAAATACTCGTCTAAAGCAATAGGTTGCTTTCCCACAGAAAAAGGCTTTAGAAAGCTTTAATTTTTAGTCAAACAATAACGCAATCGAGTCTCAATTGTTATAATGATCTTGTGCCTGTTTTTGTTTCAAAAATAGTTTGTTTTATTACAGATGTTTAGTATTTTGAAATACAATATCAGCCATGATGAGCAATTAATTCTCTTTCATGTTCTGAACAAACGTGATCTAATATAATTTGATGGTTAAATAAATATCTGCATCCACAAGGGTACTGAATTTGTTTTTTTCTAGCATAGCTGCTTATTCTTTTTGTCGTCGTCGTCTCTTGCTCCATCATTTCAACATCTTATTATAATTATATAAAGAATAGTATATTACTTTTTGCATAACAAACGTTATATTTTCCTTTTAATCCATCTTGTACATTTCAGCGTTGTATGGATTTGCCGCATAATTTGCTTACCATCCATTGGTGCATCAAGTTTATCGGTGGTAGTAATATTGCCTATAGTGAATAAGAAATACCCAATAATATATTTAGAACAATTCAAGATATGATTCTGCTAATTTTAATAGATCTTTTGATTCTTTAATATGGACTCCTCTTTTTTTTCCAATTGTTTCATTTTTAGCACGAAAAAGAGATACCTTGGCTCTAACACATGCCTTGTAACACATCAGGAAATAAACCAACTTTTCTAGATTAATATCATTACTTTTTTCTATATACTGGGAAATGAAATGCTTTCGAAGATCACTTCTCTTGTGATAATCAAGGTCCATTGAAAGATGACATAAATCTTCTGCGATATCAGCATACCTCAAATAATTATTGAATTCTATTCTGTCATATAGATAGAATCTATTATTATTTTCTAGAATGAAGATATTTTTTAGATACAAGTCACCATGGATATCGCGAATCTTGGCTTCTCTAATTCGCTGGTAAAATAATTTTTTATTCTTTTTGATAAATAAAATTAAAGTGTTCTCAAATTTAGGATCAACAGTATTTAGCTT
>DASQRW010000225.1:0-2984 GCA_035642715.1 Nitrososphaeraceae archaeon
AAAGAGAGCAGAAAGCGAATAAAGAAGCTGAGGATAAAGTTAAGGCTATTACAAGAAATATAGAGGATAAAGCAAAGAGAGAAGCTGAACAGAGATTTAAACAGATAGTGAAAGAAGCTGAAGACAAAGCTAAGGTAGAGGCTGTAGAGAGGGCTAAAGTAGTAGTTGAGGAAAGAAAGCAAAGAGCCAAGAGAGAAGCTGAGGAAAGAGCGAAAAAAGAACAGCCTCTGAAGAAAACAATTAATTTAGATGAAGAGCAACCTTTTCAAATAGGTGTTACAATTGCCAAATTACTAACATTGTCATGGAATTCCCAAGAAAATCCATCCAAAGTCCACATTTTTAATAGGAGAATCCATCATGGTGAGATTGGGACTTTGTTAGGATTATCCAATCTTTGCACAAAATACCCGATCCCTGCAGGAATTCTCGCAGGTATAGGATCTGGTCTCGCAAAGGATGATCATGACGATATGAAAGAATGGTTCACATTTAAGAAAAAGAAATAGTTAATCTGCAGTAATAGTTGGTAGTGAAAGATAGTATATTGCTTCTTCTTAATTCAAAATATCCTATTATTATGGAAATCCTGTAATTAGGAAATAGTTGTAATTAATTAATTTCTCTGTTGTGATTGATGTGAGTATGACTCCTCACGTGTCTTTGGTTTCCGTTATTAATACACTTATATACATATATATACGTATATCTATATATAGACAAGCCGCTAAAAGAGTATATTATTACTGCTTTATATCTCTCCTAACCTAAAGAATCAAAGAAAGGATAATAAAATTTACAATATTTTTTATTAGATAGGGGCTAAGTTAACAGAGCCGGAAAAACATATGCAATCTTAAAATAATATCCTCGGTATTAAATGATATGACGGCTAATATCCTGAAGTGGAATATTTCAGGAGACTGGTTTGATGTTTGCAAGTGCAACATACCATGTCCATGTGAGTTTGCCCAGGCTCCAACTTATGGGGACTGTGATGGCGTACTGGTATATCATATCAGAAGTGGAAATTACGGCGAAACGTCTCTTGATGGCTTGAACGTATTAGCGCTGGGATACTTCAAGGGTAATGTCTGGGCAGGTGAGACGAAAGTAACTATTGCTCTCTTTTTCGACGAGCGAGCTAATCAACAGCAGCGAGAAGCTCTGCAGATGATTTTCAGCGGGAAGGCAGGCGGGTTTATGGCAGAATTTGCAAAGCTCATAGGAGACGTGCGCGGACTTGACTTTGCTCCAATTAAATTTGAAGTAGCAGATGACCTTTCTTATTGGAGTGCAGAGATACCAGGAAAAGTAGTTGCAAAGGCTGAAGCCTTAACTGGACCTATGACTCCGGTTGGCAAACGAGTACAAACTCTTAACCCGCCTGGAAGTGAAGTAGGACCGTCAGGTACAGTTGCAACATGGGGCAGAACGCTAACTAACGAAGTGGATGCAATGGGCTTCAAATGGGAATGGAACGGTAGATCTAGCAAGCACATTCCGTTCGACTGGAGTGGACCATGAATACTGTCTCTAATTGGTTATTATGAAGTATGTGGCAGAATGGTCAAGCGAAATTATTATTATTAATCAATTTATTATTGATTTCTTTGGGGATGGACGAGAGGGCTTACTATCTATCATCCTCCAGCACCAGAGGATACTTCTCCTTCTTTAATTCCTCCCTGCTGCTATTGCTCCTGCGGATGGAGTTATAACATTCTTCTCTGTCTTCTTAAGAGTCAATATATGCACTAACACTCAATGTAGTGTTTTTATCTCTCCATAAGTTGTCAGTATATGCTCTATTACGAGTCTTATGCATCTCCCGATTTTTCTGTATGATTCTATTATGCAGTATGCTCTGGAGTGTTTTTAATAGTGGTGGTGGTGGTTGTTGTTGTGAGAGCGGTACCAATTTTTCTTTTTGTTCCTCTTTCTCTTCTGCTGCTGATTCATTCATTTTATTTAGTTTGACAAGTGCTACGTATAAGATATGAATTCAAGCAGCATCCCAAAAACAATACAATCAAACAAAGGTTATTTGTTTGTAGCAACTGTTATACTAAATAATAATATTCCAAATTGGCTACTAATAATGAAAAAAAGAAGTATGGTTCTGTGGAAGACATATTCATTCTTTGTGAAACATGTTATTGGTGTGCTACATATTTTGATAAATCTAGATTACCTACTGAGAAATGTCCTATATGCTTGAATAGGGAAATGTCGAGCTTTCCTATTTTACCCAATGAAGCTTTTACCTTTAATTATAACGATAAACGGGGAGTAGAGTTAGAATTTAGACCTAGAAGGAAGAAGAATGAAAAACGATGAAGTACGTGGAATAACAGGCTAATGTAATCCAATTTCATTCTATTACATCTACTAAATTATATCAATGGGTCTTACACACGTTTTTCCACGCAATAGGTAGTGATGTTATTAGAAATTTCACACACTTTTTCGCACACTCCGCGGAAATTCGCACGCATTCCCCCCCACTTGTTCCGCATCGTATGGAATACTTTCCTAACACATTCCACACTGTATGGAATACTAAAAAGCCTTGGTATCATCCTACTATCATAATAATGATAGATTAGAAAGATATTATGAATAACAGCGTAAAGCTTTGAATTAGTTTGCCTAATTAAGATATTATTATAATAATAACTCTAACACATGCGAGTTGCAAAATAGAGTCAAATCTGTCCCACATCCCATTGAACCCACTAACTATATGTCTTATGGTGTATTTTTAATAACTATGATTTATACATGTACATAGAATAAAGTATCTCACATTTTGGATCTCAAAAAATAGATGAAATAAATGGATAATATAAAATTAGATGTTTTAACATAGTTTGTAATAAATAAAAAATTAAAGAATTAAAATGATATATAGTTTAGAAATGTGTAAAGCTAATGCATTCGCAGAGTAAAGTTGGCAAACTATAAATTATTACAACATATAT
>DASQRW010000226.1:0-8938 GCA_035642715.1 Nitrososphaeraceae archaeon
TCTGTTTGGGATGTGGTGTGCCAGTAGACGGAGTAAAAAGATTAGAAACGGATTAGAGCTTTGTGTTGAAAAACTTGTGAGTACAATTGAAAAACTATTAGATGATGGACGGGAAAACGGCATAACAAAATTCAACCCCGAGGAGTGTAAGGAGAAAGCAAGGACCCTCCTTGCATTACCTGAAGGTATGCTTGCCATTTGCTAGTAATTCCTGATCCTGTAAACTTGAAGGATAAGAAATTTTGGTTCCAGATAAGAAGTATGATGTTAACTGTTTTGAAGAAGAAAATATTTACTTAGATGAAAAAATTTGCCATCATGTCGTAAGCATTATCGCTTTGATATTGATTATCCTAATTAAGATAAAAATAGGTCACTCTTCAAAATTAGCTGGGTAGCGTGCTTTGCGCTTGCAATTGACGCATTAGACAATAATCCCTCCTTGCCTACCCAGTCTCCTACTATGTATAGACTATCTTCGATTTTTGGGTCGGGTCGTTCGGATAATCCACCATTTGCAGCAGTAACCAGAGCATTGGAAACCACCATGCTGGGGAGAGGTCTCTTCTTAACAACCACCTGTCTCCAGCCAGGTTGAAGCAAATCAAGCAGGTCTTCTAGTTCCTGTTCATCTTCTTTTGGTTTTGGTTCGATTGATGTGCCCAAGTATTTTGCCAAGTGGACAAGTGCTCCGTTCTTGGGAGCAAGCTTGGCATAAGCAGAATGTACCGAAAAGTATAGAGGCGAATCAATTCCCAGAGCGAACAACGCATCACTTTGGGGGAGGTTGCTAAGAGCAACATCAAGGCAGGCCATGCGTATAGGTTTGAGCTCTTTGACTGCTTTTGACACCACCTCAGACCTCTCCCCATCGTAAAAAAGACCGTAAGCATCCCTGGGACCTGTCGCTATTACTAATACCTTTGCAGACATCTGGGTTCGGTCAGATAGAGTAACTATCCACTCCGAATTACTCCTTTGTACCTTGACTGCCTTCTTTCCCATGACAACCCTTGCTTTGGCATTTGTAGCTGCTACGACAAGTCCGTCTACGAGTGTCTGCCAGCCTCCATCCAAATACATGACTCCGCCTAAATTGGATATTTGAAATTGGTGCAATACCGAACCTGCACTTTGGATAGCAGGGTCGTTGCCATACGTATTCAGCCTCACGAAAGCCTTGATTATCTCAACTGCATCTGCATTCTGGACATTCCCCTCGATCCACTCCTGCACACTGACATTCTCCAGTTTTGTGAAATCAATTTCGTTAAGTGAATCAAAGAATTGATTGATCATATTCTCGGTCGAGGTCTCCAGACTTTTTGCACCAACTACAGAAGAACCGCTCCCGATTAACAATCTGTATTTCTTTCCATGAATCAACTCATATCTTGACGTCGGAGGTTTTCCTCCAGTATAGACGATCCCTAACTCCCGTAAAACCGCAGCCCCTGCATCAGAGAGATACAGCGCATGCGCCCCTTGATTAAAATAAAATCCATCAAAGACGGAAGTTCTTGCGCGGCCTCCTATTTCCTTTGTTGATTGTTCAAACAACGTTACGGATTTTCCAGCGCGAGCGAGGAATGTAGTTACACTTAGACCCGCAAGCCCTCCGCCGATTACAATGACATCTAAATTAGAGAGTCCATTTGACATTGGACAGTTGTATATTTAGAAGCTTGCTGTTAAATGTTGCTCTCCTACTGAGCATCCAGCTTTAAGACATTTGAATTTTTTGATCAAGGGTCATCTTATTTACCGGTCAGATTAGAATGTGATAGAGTAAAAAAGGAATTAAATTCATGGAAGGCTGAATTAAGTAATACAGTTCGAATCTATCAAGATTTCTGCGACCGAAATATCGAATTAAAAAAGAGAGAAGATGAGCTCCTTCATACTATTAATGAAGTGGGGCATGGATATGGAATAACATAGTAAATATTAATACAAGTTAAATAAAGATAGGACGATATACAATGGCAAAGATTGCATTAATAGTCGGATCTGTTAGACGAGATCGTCAGGGTATCAAAGTTGCTCGCTGGATGGAGGAAAAATTGAAAAACCGTAATCACACAGTATTTTTTATTGATCCCATCGAACTTAAACTGCCTCTATTGGATAGAATGTATAAGGAGATGGATAATCCTTCAGAACAAATGAAAGATTTTAGAAGCAAGATAAACGACGCTGAGGGATATATTGCAGTTACTCCCGAATATAATCACAGTACCTCTAGCGCGATGAAAAATACCTTAGACTATTTTTTAGAAGAGTATTATTTCAAGCCATCGGCTATTGTCGCGTATTCTCCAGGAATGTTTGGCGGGATAAATGCTGCGCAGCAGCTACGGTTAATATTTGCAGAGTTAGGAGCTCCGTCCATATCTTCATCTTTCACAATACCAAGAGTTCATAAGGCATTTGACGAAGATGGGAGACTAATGGATGAAGCCTATGACAAAAGGGTATTGAAATTTCTTGAAGAATATGAGTGGTATATTGAAGCCTTCAAAAACCAAAGAAACAAAGGTACTCCCTACTAGACATTAGAGTCCTTTTGTCGAGGTTTACCATGTAAAAGTAGGTTTCCTACAATGATATGATGATGATAATTTATGTAACCACTCAGTTATAGCAGATTAGTTGAATCCTAGCTAAGACATAAAGTATTGAAATTAAACTTTATATGAAATGCCGCATTAAAGCTCTCATTTGTATGTCAAATGTTGAATCCTACAGATGTGAATCATGCCGTAGTGTCTTTAGTTCACAAAAAGAGCTCATTCAGCATAAAAACTATGCAAAATATAGGAGGCCAGGTTATTGCTGGCAATAAAGCACCTCTAACAAAATAAAATAATCGGATAATGATTGAATCTAAATTCGAATATATCCTTATGGCTGAAATTATATACCGACCAATGATAAAAATAATGATCACTAGCCTAAACTATTACATACTTATAATAGAACTTTAGGTTCTGGAGGGGAAGCAGCCACAGAAGAAGCAGAGATGCCATTATCACTGCTGCTTCAGCAGGTAGCAACTAGCTTTATTCGTTGAATGAATAATGATAGATGCAGCCATTCATAAGTAATGTATATTGTAGGTAGGAATACATACACCGCAGGTATAGCGTAGAAATATTTTTCTTGCCTATTGTAGCAGCAAGGATTATCTTGTACCTCCAGTCATAATGATCTAATGAAGCCTAACATAAAAGGAACACGAACCGAGGCTTCAAATCCCACTGGCCCCACATTGATAGCACTACCTTTATGATCCTGAAATATAAAAAGTGAAAACAGATATTTGAAATAAAAGAATTGAATCCTTATTCGGAAGCAAAGCATAATCTCTTGGAACTAATAAACGGTTTAGCTGCTTCAGAAATATAATAATACATATATGTTTTTTGAACATGAATCAGCTTATTATTTTTTCTTTGGAAAATCATGTAATTCATTAAATGAACACCTCAAACAATTTCTTGGTTCATTACTACTCAGATAGGAAATGTAAAAACATTTAGAGCATTGTAAACGAGAAAGTCTGCTTGTCAGTTCCAAAGAATTCTCGAACTTTTTTAGTACTTGACGTGAAATTAGGTTTTCAACTACAGTATTTATCATTTCGTTAGTATGCTGTGAAGTAGTAGAATTTCTATACCTCAAATACAGACTAATCATCTCCTGTGCAAGTGACTCTTTTTTGAATTATTGTTGTTGTATGCCTTGATTTGATTGCCGAAACAAATGATCACGCAAATACCATTCAAATTCTTTAATTTCTATATCTTCTTGCTATGGATAGTAACAAAATAACTAATAACTTTTGTCCCATAAAAATATGCTCTGTATGTATGTATTCTCTTTACACAATTGATTCTCTAGGATAATTTTGCTTAAAGATATATACTATGGAATCTTGGATAAAAAATAACAAGTTACTAATTAAAAGAAATAATAATGCTCTGTTACTAGATATTCTGTATGTCTTTCTTATTGTACTATGTTTTTTCGTTTTCTTGATGCTCATTTGCACTAGTTGGATCATCATATACTAAGTTGCATTCCTCGCACCATGCTGCAATTCTCTGAAGCCACATCTGCCTTTTACTTTTTTCTAGAACCCTAGATGGTAGGTAGGTTATGTCGCTTATTTCGTCTATGTTAGTTACTCTATCCACTACATTATCTCCACCACACATATGACAATATCAAAACTGGTTTATCACCAGGTTCAAGTGTTTTAGGTATTGGAAATCCATAGTCTATGCTATAGGTCTGTGATAGCATCGTGTATTGTTCCATTGATTATTGGATTGGAACGAATTGAGTAGTAGTGCTATTCTTTAAGATTTCACAAAATGGCAAAAAAGCAACGTATTTGAGTAGAGAAGAAGTCAGGAGTTATAATCAATCAGATATTGAATATGTTTAAACTAAAATATTACTCTTACTCGTCTGAGACTATTAATTCTTAGTAGTAATAAATGACCATCGTTTGGCTGAAACTAATGCATTACCTGCTAGATCTTCTGCTCCTATATCGATTGCAGCAATATATTTAGTATTTGGAGAAAAGTCTTGGGTAGAATCAAATATAGCAGTTTTACCATCTGGACTAAGAGATACTATACCTATTATGGGGGTAGTCTCATCTGCCTTTTTTACAGTGAATGTATTTGTATTAATAGTCGGACTGCTCATAGGCTCATTAAACGTAGCGCTAACAAGCGAGGTAACTGGAACTTCTGTAGCTCCATCAGCAGGTATTGTGTTAATTACTTTTGGTGGTACTTTCTCGCCGCTAGCTTGTTTTGTAGCAGCAGCAGCTGCTTTCTCTGTAGCAGATTCTGCTCCCCTCATTCCAAAATAAAATGCGATTATTGTTGCTAATGCTGTTCCAAGTATTGTACCAAGACTCTTTAGTATATCAATCAAAGATTGAAGAATAGGGCTTGTTGAATTATTAATATTTAGAGTAATTAGAGCAAGAAGATAAAATATAACTGTTCCAACTAATACTATAATTCCAAACGTCATTAAAGATCTGTATAACCCTGGCATTCCAACAACTCGGCTATTTTCTTTATCGGTACTGTCCTTAGGTTTTTTTCTATAGGCTAGATACATATCAAAAACCAAGGGAATAATTATAATAAGAAAAATTACAATTATGAAAAGAGCTGGAAGATTATTATCAAAGATTGAATTTATTACTTTAGTAGCATTAACTGCAGTTGCATTAGCAGTAGTAGTAGTAGGTAGTGGTCTAGCAGCAGCAGAAATACTGGAAATATTTTGTAAAGCTTGTGTAGCATTAGTTAATGCAGCTGTTGCATTTGCCAAAGCGCTTGTAGTATTCTGGGTTATATTTGTAGCATTTTCTAAAGCACTTGTAGCATTTGCTAATGTATCGGTAACGTTTTCTGATATGGCATTAGTAGCATTAGTAGTATTAGTTAATCCGGCTGTAGTAGTAGTAGATATCAGGGATTTACTGGCATTAGGTGCAGGTAAAGAGGAACTAGATAGTACCTTCTCTGAAGACAAATTGTCGATGAACAATAGAGATACGAGCATCACTGCGGAAATTGTGTTTATGTGTACTCTTTTCGTTTTGCTCGCAATATAACAATTGCTAAATCTTTTAAACTTTTTATTCTGCTTGTTCTATAAAATAAAAATTCAGGTTCTATAACTTAACATCAGGCGTTTACACTGTCATAGAAATAGAATATAAGAAAATCTTCCTATTATTATAATGATGATTTGTTTCTAGCCATATGTATATATCGCACTATATTCGCTTATCGAAGGAAATGTTATTTTGTTATTTTAGGGACAGGCCTAAACAATCCTGCAGAATCTACCGAATATTTTAAACCTTATATAGTTTATAATATAGATAAAATTGCGGAAATAGAAAAAATGTCATTCCATGACATTCACGCTATCATAAAGGAAGAACAAGCCAGACGACAAAAATATAAACATCAGCAGCATCGACAAGAGCTATCTTCCAAAGCCTACAAATTATTTTCTGAAGGTAAGACATCTGTAGAAGTCGCCGTTATACTAAATCTAAGAGAGCCAGAAGTGACCAAATTGTATAGAGAATACTGGAAGCTAAGGGGATTGGGATATACTCAATTTAATATACAAAGAGACAAATGTCAAAATATGGCTACTTTGGAAAATATACCAACAACTAGTAAGGAAAAGAGGTATGAGTATAGCGCAAGTAGTCAATGCTGTAGAGATTGCTATCAATAAACTTCCTTACATGAAAAGTCTCTATAGACAAGTAAAAGATCAGGCTGAGAAGATGCAACGTACAATACAACGATTGGCAACTGACATAAGGGCTTTGGAACTTAAAATATCAATATTAGATAAAATTGTATTCTCTTCTGAACAAGAGTGCAGGAGAATAGAACAACAAGAAGTACAGGAACTTACCGATAAAAAGGAGAGAATAGAAAAGGTGATTGCAAAGATATTGTATGGGGAAGGATATTCAAAGCTAAAGCAGTTCATCAAAGAAAATGTTAAAGCTGCCTTATCAGAAAATAAAAAACTAATATCAGTATCTTTTGCAGCATTAATCCAGACATTAAAAGCTGATGGATCCATTAAGTACATTGTAGCGTTATTATCTTGGCTATATTAGAGTCCAGTTCATGCCACTAAACAAATCTTTTTTTGCATCACTACTAATCTGGTTTCTGATAAAATCGATGTCTCTAGAAATAGTAGGTTGATTGACGTGGAAAGTATTAGATAGTTCATATTGAGAATATCCTCTGATAAGTAATGCACGAACTTCATTTCTTCGCCAATCTATCTGCTTTCGATACTTTTTTGCAGTAATGTTTGCTCTTCGACTATTGCTTTGAAGTTTCCAAATTTCTAATTGCTAATCTATAGGATCAGTTTCTATCTATTATGTTTCTGTGATTATTTTTGACTTCGTTATCTAAGGCTACTTCTCTCTGTTATTGGTATCTTCTATCGCTGAGCAGCATCTTAAGGATTTCATAATGGTTAGCTTGAACTTATTGTTATAACAGATCTAGCTACAATAGCATACTATCTTTACTTGTATTTCAATTCTACCAGTTATGGATCTGCATCTAAATTGTTGGAACTGATCATAGAGTACATGTCTTCAATTGGAGACGGTATATGCGTATTTCTAATATAGCAAATATAGACTTTAGTAGCAGCAAACCCTAGACTCAGCCAAGTTCTTGGTACTTATGGTTGAGTTTCTCTGCGGTTTATCTTACGATGCAATCAAGACTAACTAATGTAGTAAAAAGATTAGCTACAAAATCATGAGACTGGCCAAATACGATATTGTCCATTTAGAATCGGGTCTTTTCAATGTCTTATGATGCTGCGAGGAGTCGTGGGCTTGAATAAATATATAGTCCATAAGGTTGAGCCTCCTGGGGCCTTTTATACTGGTAAGACTTTAGGAATAAAGATTGTATAGGTCACTAAAGTAGAGGGAGGTCATGGTTTGTTCATAACTGTGTATATAATTTCTATAACATTACAAATGGATGCTTTTAGAAAGCCAGTTACAATAGTAGAGTATTTAATTAAACAGGTGGGTAAAGGCAGAATTAGGTTAGTATAGTAGGAGGAGGAGGATTAAATTTATTGATTGGCTTAAATATCATGAAAGAATATGGTCAACTATATATAGCAATATAGACTTTATAAAAAGCATGAAAATTCCCAAAATATATCTTATATTTGGTATAGTTGTCACTTTAATGTCTACATTATTATTACATCCTAATAGTCAAGCGCTTGCTCAGGAGCAATTTCTAACTTATGAAAATCCTGAATCAGGAATAAGCATACAATATCCTTCTAACTGGGAAAAGTTAGCAAATCTAGATAACTTTGTTACCTTTACAGCCCCCCCTGAAACTGATACACGCATATATCCAGCAGCACTTGGTTTAAAAGTTCAAGAATTATCATCTCAAAATATACCGTTACAGGAAATTACAAAGGTGCAAATGTCAGATTTAAAAAGAAGTAATCCAGATCTAAATGTTTTAGAATCAACATCTACTACTATTGCAGACAAACCTGCTCATAAAATAGTGTTTAGTGCTATAGACAATGAGGAAGTTGAACGTAAGGCTATGCAAGTTTGGACAGTAATTGGTAATAAAGCAGTTTTGATTACATACAAGGCAGATCCTGATAAATTCTCAAGTTACTTGCCAACTATAGAAAGAATGATTGATTCCTTTAAAGTTATAGAATAGGGAAAGTGCCTGCATTTTTGTATAATTGTATGTGGAACCTTAGGTCACTAAAAGAAGCTCAAATACTGCTCCTTTTAGCAAGATAAATAAAAGTGGAGATGATAGACATAGTGGAAGTTCTTTCTGTAATTAAGAGGGATACTTCGCAATGATCAAATATATCGTTATCTAGAGCAAGAACAACAAGAACAACAAAAGAAATCTCAAAACAATCAGCAACAACTTGTTAATCCAGTTAATCCAGTTAATCTACAACCTACTACTACCGCAGGTCATCCTCATCATGCACCAAAATTATATCAAACATCAAATTTACAGACTCCTAAAATAACATCATCAGCAATATCACTACTTCCAACCAAAACAAATGTGCCATATAATATCGGTAATTTATTAAATGAATACTCATAAACTAACGCTCTAGAGTCGGTTCATAGACACCATATAAAAGAAAATAATCAGAAAGCTATTACTAATACAAGAAGAAGAAGAAGATCATGATAATATTGTAAGCTTTCAGTACAATAGAGATAAAAGCATGTTTGATCTAGCTTATAAGAACATAATTAGGATTATAAGAATATAGTGAAAATGAGAAATCTAACTTCTTGGTTTCTGCAAGAGTCACA
>DASQRW010000227.1:0-3547 GCA_035642715.1 Nitrososphaeraceae archaeon
AGTTTTCAAAACAAAAGTTAACAAACAGCATAAATGTTGTATTTGATGCAAGATACTATAAATAAATAAATAAATAAAAAGTCATTGGATATCTAAATAAAAATTTACATTTAATTATCCATACTTTTCCCTACCCTACTATTTCCAACTGACCTTATGTATTCTAAGCCAGCCGATCTCTGAGTAAATCTATCCAAATAGAAATCAGCAGTCATAGAGTCACACAGATAGAAATAGTATTGACTAGACAACTTATGTATAGGATGGTTAAACACATTATCTATATGAGAAATGAAAAATATTAAAATCAAGGTTTGCCTTGCTTTTTGATTGACAGCAAGTGAACCATATATATATGAACTACTAGCCAACGAGCAATGATTCTGTATGCCTACGGATGAAATCATCTATCCAAAAACCTATCACAAGAGTGTGCATTATCTATATATGTATTGCTAAATATCTTATCGCCAGATCGATAAAGTTTATTCGTCTTTACGAGATCTTATGAAGTGAATTGCCAGAAGTAGTCACAGTAAATAGTAGACTTGTAAAAGAACTTATTATTCCGCGCCTATCCTCATCGAAAAAAGGTGATAACGGTATTGTTCTTGTTGTAGGAGGAAACAAATTTTATCATGGCGCACCCGTTCTATCTTCTATGGCTGCTCTGAGATCCGGGACAGACATTGTTTATACAGCAGTTCCAAGATCAATCATTGTAGCAGTCAGATCCTTTTCTCCAAATATAATAGCATTACCAATGTCTGACGATAAATTAACTATAGGTTCAGCAAATCGACTTGTTGCAATGATTCCAAAAAAACCTAATACAGCTGCTATCGGTATGGGTATGAGTCTAGCACGGCCAGAGGCATTGCATTCGCTAATTAATGGGCTAAAAAGCTCTGGTACAAGGCTACTTTTAGATTCTTCGGCTTTATTGCCTGCTGTTCTTAAGGATATATCTGGAACTGATACAATCATTACTCCGCATGCAGGAGAATACAAACGAATCTTTGGAGAAAATGCCGGTGCAGATGAAAAAGAACGAATATCAAATGTCTACAAATTTGCAAAAGAATATCACATTACAATATTACTTAAAGGGCAAACAGATATAATTTCAGACGGAGATCGAGTTGCTATAAACAAGATCCATAATTGCGCAATGTCGGTAGGAGGAACAGGTGACATATTATCTGGCTTGACAGCAGGAATATTAACAAAAATGAAATCATATGAAGCATCTATTTTGGGTGTTTATTTCAATGGATTAGCAGGCAATTTGGCATACGATCAAGTAGGTTTACATATGGTAGCAACAGATTTGCTAGAACACATACCTAAGGCGATGAAACCTTTTGATTCAGTTCAGGAATAGGTTTTGATAGCTTAAGATGAATGGTTTCAGGGCTTGCAATTTGTTTAGGATTTTGCATTATCTTGGACTCATAACCAATGCGTTTGAAAAATGAAGAAAGTAACAATGCCCATGGTAAAACTGTTTTACTATCAGTTCTTGACTGGATGCTTATTACATTGTTTGTTTTGTCATGTTTTAAGTTTCCTGAATAACCAATTTTTAAGGCAGAATCAATAATACTGAATAGTTCGCTAATGTTGATCTCAAATATCTTTAATCCTGATTTTTCAATTGATCTGATAAAATGAGCTCCCAAGTCTGCCTGCGGATTAATAACATGATCTAATATACACATAGATAATTCATTTTCAATTAATTGTGCAAGCTGGATTGCCTTTGATGCAATACTTGGGTCTGTGTCAATTAAATGGTTAACCTGCATTGCATTATTCCATTCATTCTCAAAGTTTTTAATATATGATAATCCAAAAACATCCATGGAAGCAAATACTGCTGCTTTCCCATTGCTGCTGTCAATCGATATCATATTATTAGAATCTATCAATATTATATTATAAGACAAATTGCCAATTCTCAAATCAATTTCTGCAGGTAATGAAAAAAGACTTTCATTTCCAATGCATTGAGTTTGTAAAACCAACCTAATTTTTACGCCGTTTGTAATTGCTCTGATAAGTGATGATTTACATTGCGAAATAAGCCTCAATCCCCATGCATCAAGAATACCATTTATTGAAGATCTAGAGCTAGAAATCAGATTCTCAATCTTTTCGAAAGCAAGATTAGGATCGAATACAAAATATCTTTTTTCTTCAGAGCCTCTGGGCCGATTTCCTTCATCACTTATTTTCTGTAGCTTGTCTACAATTTTCTTCATATTTTTTACACGCCGTTCATGAAGATTGACTATTTCTCCAAAAGCGTCATTGGGAGGTATTGCACTACTTATCAGTGGTTTTTTTTGAGAGACTATTGATAGCCTTTTTTTTTCCAGCTTCTTAAGAGTTGGATATACTTTTGTACGAGGTAAATTTGCATAGTATGATATTTCACTAGCAGCAAGAGAACCTCTACCAAGCATTGTAAGGTAAGCTCTTGCTTCATATTTTGATAGACCGAAATCCTCTAAACTTCCAACAAGATCGCTATTATTATTATCATTATTATTATTATTATTTCTATACTGCATAGAAAGTATTGAAGACTATGTATGATCAAAGGTAAATGCATAAGTCAATTAGATTGTATCAAAATTAAAAAAAATGCTAAGCTGTTACCGTAAACCTATGTTACTATAGTTACAAATAGTTACGTCTATAGTCAATATTAATCTTAAGTCTGCAATAAATTGCAGGTGAAAATAATACGCAAATTACATCAAGAAGGGTAAAAGTAGAGTCGAAGATTGAAGGTACTAGTAAACCTAATTCAACATATCAGGGAGTATCCATAAAACCTAGGATTGAGGCTTTGTTATGTAAAATAGATATCCAAATAGTAAAATTCAGTCGTATAATAGATGAGCTCAAGTCAATTGATGATAAGTTGTTAAAGAAGAGAGCACTATCTATTAAGGAAAATAATTCTCAATATTCTACAGTCCTTTCGTTGGATATCTCCCATTCTAGGAGAATTATAAAGATATTACACTTTTCAAAAATAGCCTTTGAAAAATTAAAAACTAAACTGCAAGCGATATCTAATTTTGGTGATATAGTCAATGTACTGAGTCCGGCGATGGCTGTTGTGAAGAATATTAGAGCGTGCCTTGTTCCATGCATACCTGAATCAGAAGAAGAGTTAGGAATTATTTCTGAATTAATAGGATACATTCTGATAGACGCAGGTCAGGTAGGAGGGCACACAATAAATTTCAAAGTAGCTAATGAGGAGGCTGTATGTCTGCTAAATGAGGCTTCAGTTGCCGCAGAACAAAATATTAAAAAAATATTCATCGATATGCCAAACTATCAATAATAGAATATTGGCTTTATTATATTATTTTTTTATAATGGCGACGTGTTGTCAAAATCACAATTACCTATATGCTTTCTAACACTTTCTCTTGTCTATATATATATATATATATTTAATAACAATGTGAAGGGCAGTGATGGTCATATGACATATCCGCATACCTACATAAAAGATAGATAGATA
>DASQRW010000228.1:0-3586 GCA_035642715.1 Nitrososphaeraceae archaeon
ATCTTTAAGACTTAGTTTCATTTTGATTGCTAGTGCTGCTTCACCTATTATCTCACCTGCATGCGGTGCAATAATATAAGTTCCCACAAGTTTTCCTTCCTTCTCAAAGACCTTAATAAGGCCTCTTGTATCTCCCAGACAATTTGCCTTTGCACTTGCTGCAAGTGGAAACTCTCCAGACATTCCTTTTAAATCCCCTACGTAAGCAACTTCTGGATAAGTGAATACACACACAGGTAAAGATTGATAATCGATTTTATTGTTCTCTTTTATTCCCATTATATTTTCAGCAGCAACCTCACCTTGCTGCGAGGCGACATGTGCAAGCTCATACATGCCTGTTACATCACCAATTGCATACACATTGTGAATGTTGGTCTGCATTTTTTCATCTATATAAATGCCCTTTTGGTTGAATTTTATTCCAATATTATTTAGTTCATTAGGACTTATAGTTGGTCTTCTACCTACACAAATGAGTATCTTTTCTGCTACAATTTTTTCTCCATTAACAAAAGCTATGCCGTCACCGATTTTTTCTACTCTTGATTGTGTCATTACATTGACTCCATCTAGCCTCATATATTTTTCAATTGCATTTCCAATTCCTTGTATTTGAAAAGGTAATAGATGATTTTCAGCCTCGATTAAAGATACCTTACATCCTAGAGCATTCAAGATAGAAGCAAATTCACATCCACTATATCCACCTCCTATAATAGTAATTGACTTAGGCAGGTCTTCTAATTCTAGAATTGAGGTAGTTGATAGTATATTCTCTCCAAATTCATAACCTGGCAGACAAATAGGATAACTTCCAGTAGCAATAACAATATTTTTTGTTTCTATCATAATGTCATTAACTGCCACTTTATTTTCTGAAACTATATGTGCTTTACCTTCTAGTAGATTAACATTATTACTTTTGAGAAGAAGTTTTATCCCTGACGCAAGTCTAGAAACTGTAGCCTCCATCCTAGACTTTAAAAGTTTATAATTCAATTCAATTTGGATATTTAACCCATTTTTCTTTGCACCAGTTGCTCTTCTCATTATATCTCCTAACGAGTGAAGATACTTAGTAGGAATACATCCTCTTTGAGTACAAGTTCCGCCTAGTCCATTTTTTTCAATTAGGCAGACATTACCACCAAGTTGTGCTGCTCTAATGGCACAAGCATAACCACCAGGACCCCCTCCTATGACTACTATATCATACATATATATCGTCTACGTAACTTCCAAATGCTTGACAAATAAGTCTTTTAATAAGTCAATTTACTTTTTCCGATTCCATTGATCTGAAGTATATTTCTCCTTAGCCAACTTTTTAGTCCTCTCCTCTTCTTTGATAGTTAGATCATCGACAATAATTTCAGCACCAAATTTTTCACTAAATGATTCTTTTAGATAGTACGCTACCTGTTCGAATGTCTTATTCAATCCCATTATTCTTCCTTTTACATCATCGATCATCTTATCTTTGACTTTTTCTGATGGAACCTTTAACACAGAGAACATCTTCTCAAGGTTAACATTTAATAATATTGTTCCATGCTGTAGTAGTATGTCTTTCTTCCTAGTTTGAGCATTCCCAGATACTTTTTTGCCATTGACAATTATATCATTTAATGGAGCAAATTTTGCATTAAAGCCAAGCTTATTTATGCACATCACTATTGCGTCACATATCAAATTGTAAGATTCCATTATATTTTTTGGATAAACATTTGTAATGAATGAATAAGTCAATTCAGATTCATGCAATACCGCTCCACCTCCTGTTATTCTCCTGACAACATCGATACCCATCCGCCTGCATCTTTTTATATCCACTTCTTCATCCATGCTCTGAAAGTATCCTATTGACACAGTTGGTGGTTGCCAGCCATAAATTCTTAAAAATGGCATACTATGATAATTTATACAATTCATTAATACCTCATCAAGAGCCATATTCCATGCTCCTGAATTATATCCTGTTTCTAAAGTTCTGATTTTGCTAAACTTAAAACTCATACTTTCCCTGTCTCTTTTCTTCCTTCCTTCCTTCCTTCTTTTCCTAATCTTGTTCTCCCTTGAAGCAACCAAGAATTGCATCTGTCATAGATTCTGAATCAAAACCAAAGGCTTCAGAGCCATTCAAACATTTCTCTATCTTTTGCTTAATAGCATCTTTTCCTAATTTTGTACCAATCAGACTGGCCTCAAGTTTGTCCAAACTTTCTTCAGGGTAAAGAAAAAAATCTCCTGTTATTGTTATTGAGTTAATTATTTTAATATCTTCATCATATTCAAGCGAAACCTTGATCAATTTTTTTGATTTGTATATGTTATGTGCCTTTTTCATTAATCATTACTACTACTACTCACAGATTTTTCAACAAACAATTTTTCTCACTATCTTCTTTTTCATCAGATTGTGAAGGAGCAGTCCATCTTAAATTAGGTTTTCGTGCTGCTGCAACTTCGTCTAATCTCCCAACTAATTTTGTATATGGAGCTCCTTTGACAATATCTGGGTTTTCTTTTATCTCATTTGCTATGCTTCTTAATGCTGCTGCAAATCTATCCAACGTTTCCTTACTTTCTGTTTCCGTAGGTTCAATCATTAATGCTTCACGAACAATTAGAGGAAAGTAAATAGTTGGTGGATGAAAACCATAATCCAAAAGTCTCTTCGCAATATTCAAAGCGCTCTTTTCACCAAATTTCCTAGAAGATAAGACAAACTCATGAGTACATCTACGATTGTAAGGAAGTTCATAATCATCCTTTAATAAGCTGAGAAGATAATTGGCATTCAATATCGCGTGCTCAGATACCTTTCTTATATTTGAGCCCCATGATTTGATATAACAATAAGCCCTAATCAGCATACCAAAATTTCCATAAGAATATCTAACCATTCCTACAGTTTTTTGTTTAGTGTAATCTAAGACAAACTTGCTGTCCTGTTGTTTTATTACTCGCGGTAATGGCAAATAATCTGCCAAAAATGACTTTACTCCCAACACTCCTGCTCCAGGGCCTCCGCCACCATGGGGAGTTGAAAAGGTCTTATGCAAGTTCAAGTGAATCATATCAAATCCCTGGTCACTTGCCCTACTTATTCCCAATAGTGCATTCATGTTTGCTCCATCACAATACATCAATGTCCCATTGGTATGCGCAAGATCACTAATCTCTAGAATATTTTCCTCAAAAAGACCAAGGGTGTTAGGATTTGTTAACATAACAAGTGCCACGTCATCTTTAAGTGATTCCTTGAATTTGTAAATGTCCATATTGCCACGCGAATCAGAGGGGATAGTTATAGTTTCAAACTTACACATGGCTGCAGTTGCAGCGTTTGTGCCATGAGCAGAATCAGGAATAATTATCTTCTTTCTTTTTTCATTCTTTTGCTTATAGTAAGCCTTTGTCATCATAACACCTAAAAGTTCACCCTGTGCTCCAGCTGCAGGTTGCAATGAAAAAGCATCCATGCCTGTAATTTTCTTCAAGTCTTGCTCAAATTCCCACATTAATTGTAGTGATCCCTGAATACAACTTTCATGAGAAAGAGGGTGTAAATCCTTAAATC
>DASQRW010000229.1:0-9933 GCA_035642715.1 Nitrososphaeraceae archaeon
GAATAATGCCTCCATTGCTGATGGACCTGCGTTGAAAATAGTTGTCTTGACCTCAATATTGTCACCTAAAGCTTTCTGAAATGTACCGTTCCCTAAACCGATTACTGCCTGTGCATGATTGATATTTGGAAAGTAGCCAATCTTCAAAGTTTTCTTTGCTGTATTGCCTTCTTCTTCTTCTGCGCTATTACCTGTGTCTATAGTTTGGGAAAATGCTGATGGAGTAGGTATAATATTAACAATTGCTGCAACAAGAATAATTGCGGCAGCAGTTGTAGCACATATTTTTTTTGTATGCATATGAAGATAATTTAATTAATATCAGTGTATATGACTGCTTTCAAATATGCAAACTGAGGACAATATGCGCAAAAACTAACATAAATAATTTATATTTAGCATGCTTTGCTTGTATCGCAAGTTCAATATATGTCATTTTAACACTATATATCAATTGCTTGATGACCTAGCCAAAAATAGAATAGATAAAAAGAAACCTCGCAGAGAAGGTTTAACCTTTATAGTAGATAAGATGCAAGGGCTAGACAGAGAAAATCTCGAAATATTAGCGCCCCTAATAGACATGGTGAAGATTTATGGTGCATATCCATTATTAATGTCTGAATCTCAGCTAGAGAAGAAAATAAAATTTTACCATGATTTTAATATTTTAGTATCTACTGGAAGTACCATTACAGAATATGCTATTATGGAAAGCTCTTTTGACAAATTTGTTAAAGAATCTGCTAAAGTTGGGTTTGACATAATAGAAATTGGCGAAAACAATATTGATCTGAATATAGAACAAAAGAAAAAGATTGTTGATACTATATTATCCTTAAATCTTGATTTTCATTGGAAGATAGGCAAAAAAGATCCTCGCCATCAGATTGGAATAGATAAAACACTATCAAAGGTTGAAGAAGCACTAAACATAGGTGCAAATAAGGTAATACTTGAAGCCAATGAAGGCATCAATGTCGGTATTTATGATGAAAGAGGGTTAATAAAATGGAATTTTGTAGCGGCGCTTACTTCAAAATATCCACCAAATACATTTATTTTTGAAGCTCCTTTGGAGACTCAACAATCTGCTTTAATAGCAGAATTTGGTCCACGGGTGAATTTAGCTGAAATTCATCATGATGTTGTAGCGTCTGTGGAATCCCAGCGAAGAGGATTTTTATCTAAAGCCTCCTTTGGCGTATCGATCCTTCATAAGGAACCAGAAGGTGGACCTGCGTCAAAATTCATTTATTATATAATAAAGACAAAACACCCTATAGAACAAGCAGAGTTGGTGCGGTTAACTCGCCTCCCTAGACGAACTGTTCAAAGTGCTGTAGATGAACTTAAAGAACAAGGATTGATAACAGAAAAAAATAGCCTCGACGATGCTAGGAGAAGAATTTATTATCCTATTCAATCAGATTGGATTTAATTAATTAATATAACAAGACAGCACACATACGTAATGCCTTGAAGTATAAGTAGGTATATTGAAAAGAAGAAGAGATTATCTTAGCATTGTAAGAATTGTAGGTGGACTTTACATACTATTTCCTGAACCATTCAATGATATTATTCAAAATTAAAACTTCAAGTTGCATATGGTTCATTTGCTGCAGAACAAGATGTTTTTAAATATATGATGATTCAGATGGAAAATGTTATGGTTAGAATCCTTTCTCCCCTTCTCTTTTCATTTCATATCAGATTTTAATGCTAGTTTAATTGCCTCTGTCATTTTCTCTCCGAGTTCTAGCAACGTTTTATTTTTCATCTTCGTCTTCTTCTAATGGTTGCCTTTTATTTCCATTCCCATGCTTTCTCAGAAAAATTTCCATCAATGTCGATCTCGCTTTCAAAGACTCCAACCATATTATTGAGAAATGCTAGTTTACCAGCTGATGACGTTCTAAAGAATACGGAGCCACGCCACTTTACACTTCCTGAAGAGCTGAACCTTCCTACTCCCTCGCCTGTATATGTTACCATTTCTGGTACTTCTCCTCCACCAGCAGCAGCCATTATTACCCCCTTTCCTAAACCATGAATTACTCCATTTTCTGCTGTCGGTGTACCAATAAAGGTTATCATTTCCTGTACTTGTGTTCCTTTCATGGTACCACTTGCTGATATGGATGTTTCTATCGTAGGACCTTCAATGTCCAAGACTCTTTGACCTGTTATCTTATCCTTTAACTCTGCATATTGTTCTCCTAACATGTATGATCAAAATGAGAAATGAAAGTCTAATCTTTAAGCAGTTTGGAAGGTATCAAGTTCAGGTATTATATATTATATCTATCCTGAATATTACGGGGCTGAAATCAATGTGTCATAAAAATTCGGGACTGCAGGCCAATGCATGATTGTTAATAATATCTGTCTGTATACATTAACATAAATGACGACAAATCTATGTTACTACCAACAGGACCATAAGCAGAAGTAGGATAATAAAACTCTTATTATCAAAAACAAGCGTGTAATGCACAATCTGTAAGCATGAAGAATAAGATTTGTTTGCAGCAAAAATGTGCTTGTTGCATAATTATGAAAGGAGATACTATTATTGGGCATTCTAATAATTCATTGCAATAGTCGCATTAAAAGGAGAAGGAGAAGAATGCCGTACTCGAAAACTATTTCAAAATAATAAATTTATGTTATCCTGATAGTGTGTGATAGGCTAGCATATTGATCGTATCATTCTCTTATTGCACCTAATGTCAATCCCTTTATCATCTGTTTTTGGAATGTTAGCATCAAGACCAATACAGGAATAAGAGAAAGAGTGATACCAGCACTAAGATACCCCCAGTCTATTCTATATAGCGAAATAAACTGGTATAATGCAACTTGGAAAACCATTGAATCAGATCTATTGGCTAACACTACAGGGAGTATAAATTCATTCCATGAAAACCTGAAAGACAAAACTGCAGCTATCGCAAAACCAGGCATTGACAATGGTATGGTTACACGTCTTAATACTCCAAGTCTTGAGCAACCATCGATCAATGCAGCCTCTTCAAGCTCTTTTGGGATTGTTTCAAAGTAATTTTTCATCAGAAGTATGTTTAGTGGTATAATAAGGATCTGAAATGTCAATATTAGTGCTACTAAAGAATTAAGCAAACCAAAATTTGCTAACATTGTGTATAATGGTATTATATTAATTACAATAGGTATCATGAAAAGACCTAATATTACACTCATAATCACATTTTTTCCCTTGAATTCAAACCTTGCAAATGCATATCCTGCTAAGGAGCTCACGGCAACACTTAAAGCGGTACTACCTATGCTTATTATGAAGCTGTTTATCAGACTACGTGCAAGTGCAGGATCTGTTAGTACAAAGAGGTAGTTCTCAACTGTTGGAGCTTCTGGTAGAAGTTTAGGCGGAAAACTTATGGCTTCTGTATTTGGCTTCAATGAAGTAGATAGAACCCATATAAGAGGAGATAAAGTAATGAATAAGAAAACTGCAATTAAAGCATAGATTAAAGTTCGTTCTGCAAAGAACCAAACTTTGGGATTTCTAGTAGATGTCTGCTGCACCATAATCTTGTTTTATCTCCTAAAAAGTTTGTGATAAATAAATGCAATAGATATATTGATTGCGATTAGAACTATCCCTGCAGATGCTCCTTTTGAAAGGAGCCCAAACTCAAATGCTTGTCTGTACATGTAAAGTGACGCAGTTGTACTTGCAAACAAAGGACCTCCACCTGTCATTATTAATTGTATGTCAAAGAAGTTTACAGACCACATAGTTATCAATATAAGATTAATCACAATGAATGGTTTGAGTAATGGAAGAGTTATGTATATGAAGCTTCTAATCTTTGTTGCTCCATCTATGACTGCTGCTTCGTATATTGTAGGATTTATTGAAAGCAGACCTGCAGTTAGAAAGAGTATGGTAAATGGAGTACCATACCACACATTTGCGATCACTAAAGACCATATTACTATGCTGGGATCTGAAAGCCATCCAACTGACTGCAAGCCTATCTCATTCAATAGATAGTTTAATATTCCAAAATTATAGTCGAAGATAAACTTAAATGAAAAAGCAGCTATGACTGCAGAAATTGTCCAAGGTATTATGAAAATTGCACGCAATACTCCAGAAGCTCTTACCTGCTGATGTAATAACACAGACATCAGCATACCAATACCAAACTGAAGAGCGACGGAACCTCCGACAAACATAAGTGTGACTTTAAGCGAGGTATAGAAATTAGGATCATTAAATAAGTTAGTGAAGTTTGTCCCACCTATGTATTCCCATCCCCTTAGAATAGTAGTGAGAGAAACGTCATGTAATGAAATGTATGTATTCCAAAAAAGAGGAAATATTAGAAATATAAGTAATATTGCAAGAGCCGGAGTGAGAAAAAGATATGGCTCTGCCTTTTCAAATATACTTGGCATTTAGCATACTCAACCTATGATTCTTCACCATCCCAAGACCTCTGCTGACTTTAGCGCAGCTTCATTTAATGCTTGCTTGGGTTCCTTAGCACCAAAGTAAATCTCATCTATTGCTTGTTTTATATTATCAGCTATCTGAGGATATTCTGGTACGTTAGGTCTGCTATGTCCTACAGAGATCATAGATATCATTTCATTATAATATGGTATGGTAGTATTCAATTGGCTTGCATAAGGACCTTCACCAATAGGCTTCTGGGTCGGAAGATATCCTTCTTTCTGCAGCATAGGAGTTAGTACTTCTGGTTCAACCATTAATGTGAGTAATTCCCATGAAAGGTCTTTGTTTTTAGATGTTTCAGGGATACTGAGAATCCATCCTCCCATCATTGTAGCAGTCATATTATTTTCATTTGATACAGGAAACATAGGCAGCATGCCAACTCTCTGGTCAATATTAGCCCATTGTTCGCGAGGAAAGGTACCAAGTAGCCAAGATCCTTCTAACATTACAGCAAACTTCTTGTCAGCAAATTCTTGACCCCAAAAGTGATTTATCTGAGGCTTTATACCTGCATTGATTTGTTCTTTGATAAATTCTAGGGCTCTGACTCCTTCTGTACTATTATATGCTGGAAACCAGTATGTACCTTTTGTAGGATGCCCACTTTTCTGCTCAAGTATTTCTCCTCCAAGCATCCAGAGATAAGGATACCACATGTCTGGAGAATGGCTAGCACCGACTAAGTGCATTCCTTGTATTCCCCGACCTTTTAATGCATCATTGAGCTGCTTTGCACCTGTAATATATCCATTCCATGTCTTCAATGAGTTAGGATCTAGGCTTGCTTGACTCAACAGATCTTTCCAGTACCACATAGCCCTTACGTCAGTCCAAGCCCATATACCGTATACTTTATTGTTATATTTACCTCCATCCCAATTAGTTTTATACCAATCCTTCTCTTTTCCCCAAGTATTAGCACGTTCCGTAAGATCTGTTAGAAATCCTCCCTGAGCAAATTCTCCAAGCCAGATTTGATCTACAGATATTAGATCAATAGGAGTTCGGCCAACCATTGCTGTTAAGATTTGTGTCCTGGTAGCATCATACGGTAAAACTCTATAGTCTACTTGAATATCTATATCGGGATGTTTTTCTCTTAACTTTTGCAATGCATCATTAATCAAAATATCCCATCTTTCTTTTGGTTCTGCTACTATCGCAGTAAGGGTGACTTGTTGTTTCTGAGCCACGACTGGGGTTGTAAAACCTGGTGCTAAACTAATTAATAGCACTATGGTTAGCACAAGACTAGTACAAATAACCTTACTTATCTTCATCTAGAGTCTTATGAAGTCATATTTTTTAACAGTTGCTATCTTTTTTAGAATTCTTGCATGTTAATATTAAATAAGATCATAAATAAATGTTATATTTAGAATACCAGATCAGCCAAACTTTTTTTGTGCAAAAAAATTGCCTTTTAAATATATATGGTCTTCATAGTTTTATCTTCTCATATTCTAGTACTCTAGATGATTCCTCATGTTTTGATAGCCATCTTGTATATTATAATGTTAGACTCAACATCAGATCATCTTGTGAGTTAGGGCCTTTTGTTCTCATGCACCTTTGTTATCTTGTCAATGCAATTTTTTGTAGTATTTTTCAAGCAAGTGATCAAGCTTGCGACAGCTGATGCATATTATGTAAGAAAATTAATATCCCCTACCAAATACATCTCTCCATAGAGGGCTTTTTTATATGACCAATCTTCGGATCGAAAACCTGACCAAGCAATATGGAAATGTAAAGGCACTGGATGATTTCTCTTTAGAAATAAAATCTGGTGAGTTTATGGTACTCCTTGGTCCTTCTGGCTGTGGAAAGACTACAGCTGTAAGGTGTATTGCAGGCCTTATTAGCCCTACCAATGGTCAAATATATATAGGTGATCAATTAGTCAATGACCTCCCTCCAAAGGATCGAGATGTTGCAATGGTATTCCAAAATTATGCTCTCTATCCTCATATGAGTGTGTATGATAATATTGCATTTCCATTAAAAATGAGAAAGAAATCAAGACGGCAAATAGAAGAGAAAATCAGCTATGTAGCAGATCTGCTTGGGATGAAAGATCTTCTTAACAGAAAACCCAAAGAGCTAAGCGGAGGACAGATGCAAAGAGTTGCATTAGGTAGAGCACTAGTACGTGAACCAAAAGTCTTCCTGATGGATGAACCTCTAAGTAACCTTGACGCAAGACTGCGTATGTATATGAGAACAGAAATCAAGAAGTTGCAGAAGAAAATAGGCATAACTACACTGTATATCACACATGATCAGATAGAAGCTATGAGTATGGCAGATAAGATTGCAGTTATGAATGGAGGTTTACTTCAACAAGTTGGTACTCCACAGCAAGTATATAACCAACCCGCAAATACATTCGTAGCAGGTTTTATAGGAAGTCCATCAATGAACTTCTTGGAATGCAGACTTATTGGAGACGGTTCTACAATTCATCTTGAATCTGATAATATTTCATTCAAACTTCCATATAGTACAACAACAAGGACACCTCCGAAGCCCTTACCTAAAAATGTGACAATTGGGATGAGACCTAAGGATGTTGTTCTTTTAGAGAATGAAAATCCTACAGATATCAAAATGAAGGGCCAAATAACTTTCACAGAGATGTTAGGCGATGATTCGATAGCAGAGGTAAAGATAGGATCAAATTTAATAAAAGTTGCAAACGCAAATTCCAACTTTGATCTTAGTGTTGGTCAGGATGTCAGCTTTGGAATACCTTATAGCAAGGTCCATTTTTTCGAGACAGAAAGTGGAAATAGATTTTACTACAATACATAAGCTATTAATTGAAAGAAGGATATTAAAATAAAGAATGATTACGAATGATTACAGATAATTATTATTAATAGAAAGTATTACTACTCTCTCTTTTTTTGTTATTATGCACTCAGCAATAACAGCAATAGATGCAGAACTAGCAGTAGTAGTAGTGGCAGTGATGATGATGAATAAGCCTCTTAGTCATCGGGTACAATACTTGATTTTTATTTATGCGAATAAGTTAAATGCATACATATTTTATATGCTAAAATTACATCTTTATTGCATCTTTTGCATATTAGACCAGACTTATATTAACAATGTATAGTTGATATTTTAGCACTATGTCATTTCTGAAAACACAATCATTAGAGATAAAGATGCAGGTCAAAAATCTCTCCAAGATTTACATCAGAAACGGTACGTCTTCACATACCGTTTTGAACAATATTAATATAGATGTAAAGAATGGAGAATTTGTAACTATTGTGGGACCATCTGGTTGTGGTAAAACCACTTTGCTTAATATATTAGCAGGACTTGAAAACTCATATGCCGGTGAAATACAGATTGATGGTAAAACAGTTAATCCTCTGACACCAGACAGAATAGTCGTTTTCCAAGAAGCAGCTCTTTTTCCATGGCTGACTGTTTTAGAAAATGTTGAATTTGGTTTGCAAATCAAGGGCATTTCCAAAAATGAAAGAAGCAAAATTGCCATGCATTATATTGAAATGGTTCAATTATCAAAATTCGCTAATGTCTATATTCATCAACTCTCAGGTGGAATGAAGCAGCGAGTGGCTATTGCTCGTGCTCTTGCTCTTAATCCAAGTATCTTGCTTATGGATGAGCCTTTCGCATCGTTGGATGTTAAAACAAGAGCAATGTTACACCATCAATTATTACAAATTCAAAAAAATAACAATAAAACAATTCTGTTTGTAACTCACAATATCAATGAGGCAGTATACTTGGGAGACAGAGTTATAGTTTTATCGGCTAATGATGGTAATATAAAAAAAGAGTTTATAGTTGATTTGCCACGACCCAGAAGTTTAGACCATCCTATTATAGAATCTATCACTCATGCAATTATAGAAGAATCAAAGCAGGCTGACTTTCATAGTGATAAAAGAGAAGAAGATGATGAAATTGCGAACACCATCACCACCATCACCACCGCAGCCACAATATAGTGCCATTAAAAGGCCAGTTACAAAGAGAATCGATATAGAGGATACAGCTAATATAATCCTCTTTTTAGCCGCATTTTTAGGAATATGGCAACTCATTTTTATGTTAGAGATATGGCCAAAGGTGTCTCTACCATCGCCTCTTACAGTTGCACAGTCATTTCTAAATCTAATTGGCGATTATTCATTGCTCAATGGTATAGCTGTGACAATGTGGCGTCTGCTTGTAGGGTTTTCTATATCTATTGCAATAGGGGCAGCAATAGGTTTAGCTATGGTAAAATTCAATGGTTTTGGAAAGACAATGAGTTCGTTTGCTGTAGGATTACAATCATTTCCAAGTATTGCATGGGTTCCTTTCGCTATCTTGTTGATTGGTTTGAATGATTTTGGTATATTATTTGTAGTAATTATGAGTTCAGTTTTTTCAGTTATGATATCAACTTATAGTGGAATTAGAAATATTTCGCCAATATATATACGTGCTGCAAGAAATATGGGAGCTAGAGGAATATCTTTGTTCAGACATGTCATGCTACCTGCTGCTACTCCATCATTAATTACAGGAATAAGACAAGCTTGGTCTTTTGCTTGGCATGCATTGATAGGAGCAGAGATGTTGATAACAACATTGGTAGGTTTAGGACATATTTTATTTGTAGGAAGGGAATTTCAACTTATGGGACAGATTATAGCAACAATGATAACAATCTTTGCAATTGGACTTTTGTTTGACAGGTTTGTTTTCTACAAACTAGAAGAAAAAGTAAGAGCCAAGTGGGGACTTGATCAGCAAAATGAATAATAGATAAATATATGAATAATAGATAAATATATTAAATATCAAGTCTAGAGCAAACTTTAAACTACACTATCTATTATTCTCTTCACATTTAATACTTGATGATGATAATAAAATCTTTGTATAAATAAAAAGTACTTGTAATGACAAATGCTACTGTTATAGAAGAAAAGAGCCGAGACTTGGGTATATGTGGATATGAGCTAACCTCACTTTGATTAATGTGAACCAATACCAAATACATAAGTGTGGGATTATATGATATTATTGCATATAATATTTCTAATCTGCATATTTGTAAGCGGTAATATATGTATAGACTGCTCTTCCCATAGTAAATGAATGCAAAGGGAAAGTTAATAACATCAGCCGTAATAATTGTTGCAGTTATAGTATCCTCTATATTTTATTCTGATTCATCCTCACTATTTGTAGAAAGTGTTAATGATAATACTCAGAATAGCATCTCTTCACAAATTCTTAGAATTGGCTACTTTCCAAATATCAATCATGCACAGGCAGTAATCGGTTTAGGGAACGGTACATTTCAGAAAGCTTTAGGTGACAATATTGAGGTCAAGACAACTATTTTCAACGCAGGTCCATCAGCAATGGAGGCATTATTC
>DASQRW010000230.1:0-2747 GCA_035642715.1 Nitrososphaeraceae archaeon
TTACCTAAGCTAATAGTATTGTTTATGTTCATAACACCATCTCCATGGTTTATTCGGTAATGCAATCATTACAGGATGCCCTGTATTTTCAAAATGTTTTCTTGCATGAAGACCAATAGAAGAATCACAACAGCCAACATGACCACATACAAGGCACATCCGTAATGCAACCCAATCCGATTTTTCTTTCTCACATTCTTCGCAGCCTTTTGTATTTGGAGAAGTCTTGTCTTCATCCACATCTTTGAATTGTTCGCATTTTTGATTCATGCAGTTATAACCCTGAAGAATATCTTTTAAATGTTGTAATGCATTAATTGTATAATAGCGTATTTCATAAATACCGTTCCGTGCTTGCAACAAAGGCATTAATTATTATTGGATTGGTAATTATCATCCTAGGAGTAATATTTCTCCTTCAGAGTAAATCCTCTCTTGGTCCTTCAACGTCATTTATGTATAGCAATCCGGACTGGACAGTAAACGGATACATTATAATTGCAATAGGATTCATTGTCATTGGAGTAGGCGTAATAATAAGGCAACATTCTAAGAAGCATAGTCGAGTAGGGTCCTGAACCTGAAGGGCTCTGAATGCTAAGCGATATCATTCCGTTATAAGTAAAATTTCTATATGCCTCTCTGGGAGTCAAATTACTTTCGGAAGTTCAAAGTATTTGGAATTGGGTCAGATAATAACCTTCATCATATTTGGCAAGCATCATATGATCATCACTGACAATCTTCTTTACACTTGTCCAAACCTTTTTGAGTTAATCTAATGTATTCTAGTGTATTTCGTTCGATAAACCCTTTTTGTATAAGGTCTTGGACAATCTCATTTGTTGCCTGATATCCATATGATGGTCTTTCATAGGCTGCTGGACTGACATTTTCAAAAAAGACATCAAAAGCTTTCATGCTGTTGTTCACATTACCATGAGCCATTCTATACATCCCACAAAGAAACTTCTTGCAGTATCTTTGCAGCTCTTCAGAGGTAAAAATTCCTCGCAAATGAAATCTTATCTAGTAGGTCTCATCTCAAAGACAAATAAATAACTTTCAAAATTTCAAGTAATGGGAATTTGATAAAACAGGAATGTCAATAGAAAAACAACTACACATATCATCTTGGTGCTGTAAGTTGGTTTCACAAATAATATGATGATGAATTAAAAATTTGGAAAAATCAGAATCAATAATAATAATAATAATAATAACAATCCCTAGAGAACTAGATCCTTGGTCATTGTATATTTCATATGAAAAGGTCAACTAACTTTTTTATTTCAAAGCTGGAGATATCTCTTTAGCAATTAATTCTACTAGCTTTCCTCTATCTGGACTAGAATTTGTCAACACAATTTCTGTAAACCCTAAACCCACATATTTCTCAAGTTTCTTTATTCCTTCCTCTGCATTTGTAATTACTAATAACGTCTTTTCTAATGTATCATCACCAATTACTTGAGCATTTTCTTCGATCTCACGAGGATCATGTACATCTACATCAAAAAATGCTTTTATCATAGCACCTCTCCAAAATCTAATTGATTGTATTGCCTTTTCTTTATCTTTATCATATGAGGCTGGAATAAAAAGTATTTTTTCTAATGTATCAAAATCTCTTCCTGACTTTTTTGTCCCCTCTCTGAGCGCAGGGAGCAATTTACTTCTTATTGACTCTACATTAATTTCATTTGTTATAAATCCATCTCCTTCCTCTCCTGCCAATCTAGCTGTTTGAGTTCCCATAGCTGCAATATACAAAGGAATTGGTTTTTGTGGTTTTGTATATAGATTGGAATCTTTCACCCAATAGTATTCTCCTTTGAATGTTACCCATTCTTCCGTCCATAGCTTTTTAATTAATTCTATTGCTTCTTTTGTCCGCTGAAATCTTTGTTGAGTTGGAGGCCACTCATTACCGGAGGTTACTTCATTGAGAGACTCCCCTAAACCAACTCCCAAGAATACTCTATTAGGGAACATGTATCCAAGGGTTGCAAAGACTTGAGCTACTACCGCTGGATTATATCTAAGTGTTGGAGCTGTAACACCAGTTCCTATTACTATATTGCTTGTTTTCGCTAAAGCAGCACCCATCCATGGCCAGGCTGCAGCACCAGAAGCTCCAGTATGCCACCAAGGCATATAATGATCACTTGACCAACATCGTGCTATACCATTTTTATCCATAAGAATGACATCATTTAATAAATCAGTAGGATTTACCTGTTCATGAGCTGCTTGAATACTAATTTTTACCATAACTTTAATTCTTCTTCAGAACAAAATACGATATAGCAGTTTTGCATAATCTAGTTTATGCAGAAAAAATGAAATACTAATCATTTTACATTGCTCAGGTGGATTACATATACTAGTGTATTGCATCGCACCGAACCCGTTAGTATACGGCTATTATATCGGGGAATTCTCAAGTCAACTCTGTCTTGAATTCCACCGGACCCGCACCAATAGCAATCTATAACTAATACGTACATGTGTAAAAAGTACTCAAACATATATTTTTGATTTTTGCGACTTTGACTCATACCGAGTCTCATTTTTGAATTTTTCTCTCGAATCCCTCTAGCCCGCACGGGAAGAAAAACTTTTTAGCTACCGTTGTATGCTTCTAAATTGAAACCTCTGCTTTAGCGCTTCTAAAATCACGGGACCCTTGGGCCCACAGTTTTACTTAACCGCTAGCACAGACCATCTTGCCATTAAAGGTACGC
>DASQRW010000231.1:0-25782 GCA_035642715.1 Nitrososphaeraceae archaeon
TAACTATTATTAAGAGCAATAAATTTTACAACAGGTTATAATCTATTGTTGCTTATTTTTGTCTATTCTAAGCCTTTCCTTATCTTTTTTATTAGTAGGTGTTGTCCTCAATTGCATTCCACAGCATGGGCAAAATATACCATCATAATATAGGTAAATTTCGCATCTTCTACAATATTTTTTGCCTATACAATAATTACTTTCACCAACATGTATTTTTGAATAAATTCTTTCACAGATATTACGACAAACCATAATGGGAATAGTTACACATATAAAACTTTGTTTATAATAGTTAGAACACTAATCAGAGAGGGAGCGACGTAAGATTTAGACACTACAGATTTTTAGTATAGATATTATTACTTACTATTAAATACTCAATATTAATAGCCGAATAATATTTTTAAACTCAAAGATCTGGAATTGTTTTGGGAATGGCAGTAGAAGTAGTAGATAAAAAGATGGAGATCCCTAATATTGGTTGCCATACACATCAGTGTAAAGAATGCGGCTGTCTTTGTCAATGCGACTGTGTTCTCATGAGGCAGATCTTTACTATAAGCAAGTGCCAATGGTGTAGAAACAATAGTTACGTAAAATGGTATATAAAGCCTGAATTTCAGAGTATGAGATACTATCAAAAAATGTACCGATATTTTGGTTGCTTGTAGTAGTAGCATCAGCAGCTGCTCCAAATAGAGACTGGATGTAATAGCTCATCTACCAACAATATGTATATGCTTCTACTGCGCATAACTATTATCACGAGCAAATGAATGGAAAGAGGCGCATCACCCACTTTTTGAACAATATAACGTTGACTTAATACTCAAGGACATCATAACAACTATCAGCGCACCTATCCTATCAAATATAATAGCGGTACACCAATGAATCCAATAATAACAGACAAAAATAGAAGTAATTATACTAATACAGGAGTACAGATATTGTTAAAGTAGATATTGGAGGAGCTAACCTTATAGTCCCAACGGAAATAAATCTTCTTTATCTTAATAACTACCTAAGATGAAGAATTTGGACTTCTAGATGCAGATATTACAATAAGCAATAATAATAAGAGGAATAATAATGGAGGAATAACTTTTGTTGGTGGTACATTCTACAACAATGATGGCAGTGGAGAAATAACAGACCAACCCACCATTACAAAATCAGGAGAGAACTCTTCGCTCTTACCATTACCACTAGATTTACCAGTACACAAGAATATAATGGACTTCAAGAAAAAGGATTGTTGGATTTGACTTTGTAAATTACAATAAATATTGTCTTGTGCAGTATTGCACAATAGTAATTTTTTCTAATTAGACGTATAATACAAGTCCAGTTATTCAATAGATATATAAAAATACTGCATTTATGATATTTACTCCAGAGAAATTCTTGTAGTTATATTTATTTATATTGGTAATTCTGTTTGAAAACCTTATATTATGATAACATTATAGCAAATCATGAAACGTGTGGAGGCTATTATCGGTAGTGAAAAGGTTTTAGATGTTAACGAGGCACTGAAGAAAGTTGGAGTGAGTGGATGCACTATTCTTGATGCAAAGGGCAGAGGCAAGGGAGAAAAACCAATGATAGAAAGTAGCAGAGGAACCGCAAAATTTGCCTCAGAATTTTCAGTCAGATCTAATATTGTTACAATAGTTGATGACTCAGAAGTAGACAAAGTCATTAACACAATACTTGATACCGTAAGTACTGGTTCTACTGGCGACGGAAAGATTTTCATTTCACCAATCAGCGAAGCGATTGATATAGGCACTAAGAAACGTGGTGAAGTTGCTGTCCTGTAAAATAATAAATAATAATAATAATAATAAATAATAATAATAATAATAAAAACAGATACGATCTATCTTTTATTATAGTTTGTAAAGAACTTTTTTGTCTCTCCTAGCATTAGCACCTCTGCTGCTGCAATTTTAACAACTATTGGTAGATCACATACAACCTTTCCAATAGATAAGCAATGGCGTTGGGGCAATGTTCTGACTATCGATCTAACAGTATCATTATCTGCTAAAGACACTTTAGATATCTTCTCCAAGTCTGCATCATTTGTAAAATTGAACAGAAATATGTTATCTACTTGTCGATAAATTCCATCGCCAATAGCGTCTGGCTGATTTGTGATAAACGTTGTATAGATTCCAAAGTGTCTCATCCTGGTGACAATATCTTCCCAGTACGTGTCCCTGACATAGAGATGAGCTTCTTCGGCAAATAGAAAGATAGGAGGAATTGATATCTTCTCCAGTAATTCAACCAGTTTAGTCAATATTAGTTCTACAATCATTCTTCTTACAACAGGTGCTGCTTTTCCCATGTTAACTATCATTGCTGCACCTTTACGGTTTCTTTCAATTACGTTTTCAAACCTCAGATCATCGCCATCGCTATTATTATTAGAAAATAATCGAGAGCTATGAATTACATGATATCTCGAAATGAGTGCATCTCTTATTAGTTCGTTAATATTCCAAGTATTTATTGCATTGCCCAAAGCTTCAATTCTTAATGTCTGTTTATTTTCAAGCGAATCCCATATTCTAAAAAATTCACGTAAGGATGCAGCTGGAGTATCAAGCGCATTTCTTAACATACTAGACACAGCCGTCTTGCCACAGTAATCAAGCGAGAATTTGAGCCCATTTCCAGGTTCCAGTATCATTATTTGATCCTTAATTGAGGAAGGAGTTCCATCATGATTCCAGGCCAGACCACCATATTCATTGTTAAGATCAAATACAATTACAAATGCTCCATGTTGGACTAGCGTTTTAACTAGCATCTTGGAAAGGTGTGATTTTCCTGATTCTTTTTTCCCAGTAATAATATTTAATCTGCCATCTAGGTCCTCTGCATAGATCTCAAATTCTTCATTTTCTGTCCCAGCATCGCCAATTGAAATAGGAAATATTCCTGTCCTTCCAAGAAAGGAGCATAGTTCAGAAATTTTTAACCGTCTTATTTTAGAATATACCCTTGATGGAAGCCATGTAACATCACTTGATAATTTACTTGATGAATCTACGGTAGCTCTTATTTTAGTGTGAAACAGTCTTGCATCTCTGATCATTTTTGATAGACTTCCAATATTGAGAGGATCGTGCAAATTTTCCATACTAGAAGCAGTTACTACCTCATCCTTAACAATATCTTCTATCAGAGATTGCGAGGAAAGATATTCTTCATCATAGATCTGGACAATCATCTTTCGCTTAGAGTTTTCATCTTCAATCAACAAATAATCACCCTTGTTAGCTATATCTGTTTGCATCGCTATCATAATCAGTTCGTTACCACTTTTTGATAGAATTTTCATATTGGTATTGATCCAAGCAGAGTCCTACGGATATCTTCTGATGCAAGCTCTATCACATCATAGTTATTCAATACATGGCTTCTAAGACATGATATCTCGGTGCTAGTAAAGGTCGAAATGTGATGAGCAAGTCGCAATGTTTCAGGGTATCCTCCTGCGATTGAATCATTTCCAAGTAACCTCCCAAGGGTTTCTTCTATCTTACCATTATTTGTAACAACATCCGCACGTAGTACATGACTATTGTTATTTCCAAACTTTACAAGAAGGTTGTTACCTATAGTATTTCGAATTAAGCTTTTGATAATCATCTCTATATCCATATAGGCGGGACCATGAATCTTTGTGAGAGGACTAGAAATGCTATCCAGAATTTTAATTTTAGTATTTTTGCTGATTCCAACTATCGAATTCTTATTGAGTAAGCAATTCTCTGCTACTTTGGTAATACCCTGACTCTTGTTCTCAAACAGAGATGATTTTAACGAGCCATCTATAAGGATTATAGATTTTGTAAAATGACTCGAAAGTTCCATCTGGATTGCTCTCTCAACTCGTATTCTAATTAATCGTTTTGCAGAATCACTGTCAAATAAGACAAGCTTTGTTAATCTATGATCAAGCTCTGATTGCTTAATAGTTTCCTCACTCAAATAAAACAATATCGGTCCAATTTTAAAATGCATTAACGCATGCTCACTTACTGATATTGCTATTCCACTTTTTACAGCATAAAGAATACCATCCTCAGTTTCTGCAATTTGGATGCTGCTAGAGTCAAGTGCAGCAACCATTGTATTCCCTTTAATTGGTTGAATAGTTGTTATTGTTTCTGCACAATAAGGATTAGGTCTTTTACCCCAGCCTTCTATCGGAACAAGACATTTCTCGTCTACACTGAAAATAATTTTTTTTCCTTTGAGGGCTTTGTGAAGTTCACTTGGTAGACCATGTCCTAGCGTCGGGTAAAACATATATCCGAACTCAGTAAAATCTATGTCTGTTGGAATATTCAGTTGTGTGGCCATGTTGCTCAACAATAAAATAACATCCATCTTTATTAATGTTGCGCAACATGGACAATATGAGCAGCAACAAGTTTATGTGATCAAAATGTCACCGATATATGATTGCATGAGTAAACAACCTCAATCTTCCTCCGAAGAAGTCAAAATAAGATTAAAACATCGGGATTGGGAGGTTGAAATAACTTGTCTTGAAAATAAAGTCAAACAGGTAGTAGAGAATGTTCTTTCTGGTATCGATAATTCATATACTAATATTGATCCCACTTTAAATAATCAGCTTACAGAAGTAAGAAAAGAGATTGACTCTCTAAAATTGCAAATCAATTCAGGCAGCATTAATCAAATACAGGCAATAAATACGACAGAGTTACAACGGAAGACTATACCAAAGGGAGGAACGACATGTAGAGGATTACTTGAAATACTACTGCATGAAGGATATTTTGGAACAGAAAAACATTTAGGTGAAGTTCATGAAGAACTCTCCAGACGTGGATACAATTATGACAGAACTGCCGTGTCACATTCACTTACAGATATGGTAAGAGAAAGTATTCTAACTAGACTTGGAACAATGAGAAATTATCATTATATTCAGAAGAGACCGCCATCTGAATCACCATTCTGATTATGATGATGATGAGGAAGATAGAGAGGGTTTTGTCTTTCTGGCGATTGTAGATGCCAACCAATGAATACCGGCGGTAGTGATTCTATAAATGACAGATTCGCTTCCATCCCTTGTGTTCTCTCTTACTACGTGTCCTGCTTTTACCAATTCAGATAGCCGTGAGCTAACAGATTTTGGATTGAGTGATGTTGCAGATTGAATTTCAGATACCTGCATTCCATCATCTGATAATTTGCCCAGGTCCTTTGCAATTTTTGAGGCTACCAACTGTAAGCCAACCATCTCTTTATCAGATAACTTTTTCGTACTATATTCTACTGTCTCCGGGATTACTCTGGGGCCTTCTGGAGTAATTTTGATTAAATTCGAATATGTATCTATGAGATCAGTTACTGCATAATTTAATGAAATTTTCTTTGCCAAATCGATTGCTGGAACTTGTTTTGTTAGAAAAGTAATGACAGAATTAAGAACTGACTCAGCAGAGCCGTTGAACTGTACCTTTATATCACCTAGGCTTACCGTGACGTTAACACGTGAGTCATGATTATTGTTAGTGTTATTTTCAGCCATCTTTATCACATCCCATGATGAA
The DNA here is from genome assembly GCA_035642715.1 of Nitrososphaeraceae archaeon. Classification (GTDB taxonomy): domain Archaea; phylum Thermoproteota; class Nitrososphaeria; order Nitrososphaerales; family Nitrososphaeraceae; genus JAJNBK01. Next base: position 5,616 of record DASQRW010000231.1, read on the forward strand.
ATCCTTTTTCATCTGTCTCTCCCCTGTCCGTCACATACAAATGCAGCCCTAGAAGTATATATATACACATTCTTATTTTGATAAAAAATTGTACATATAACTTGAGAGAAAATTCTCTTGTTACTAACTTTATCATAATAGTAGTTTATAGTTTGATTCCTCCTCCTCCACATAGCACCAAATTAATATCTAACCAAGAGAAACAAAATGATTATCTGTATATTAAATATATCCATATAATATGACGGTTAACAACAATACAAATATGTCTAATTATGCTTTAATCATCATTATCCATAAAAATTTGATTTCTTTTAGTTTTGTCATAAAAGTTGCTATTGTATTATAGGATTTTGATTTTTCTTGGATTTAATTTTTGTATACTTTTCATTTTATTTCATTATAATAAGAGCCATGATTTTAAAATTAAGAAATAATAAGGATGTTATAATGAAATAGGCAATAATAATAATGATGGCTAAAATGGGGTTAAAATGAAGGAGTCATTCCAATCCATCCTAGCCGACGGAAATACCAAATCATCAATAATGCAGAGAATGTTGAGATTATCAATATAACAATCAAAGTTGTATATGTACCAAAGAAGTTCCAAGAGCCTGTTTCACTCCCCCCTGGTAAATTGACATTCATTCCATAAAAAGCGCCTATTACTGTAGCAGGAATTGATAAAGTAAAGAGAATTGTAAGAACTGCAAGAATTTTGTTAGTCTTTTCGGTACTAAGCATATAATCTGTATCTTTATAAATTTCTATAGTTTCTTTAGATTCTTCTAAAGCTTCTAACACCTTATCTATATGATCCTTTACGTCATCAAAGTAAAGTGTAAGATCTTCTTCTGAGAACTTCTGTATGTCCCTGGCCATCTCCAATACAATTCTTTTAAGTGGAATGACGACGCGTCTGAGTGTCGTTATTTCTCTTCTTAAAAGAGAAATCTCCTTTGCAACTGCTATTTTATCATCAAATACAGCATCCTCTATATCATCCAGATTGCCTACTACTTTCATCAATATATGTAGAAGATCATCTACCAATACATCGATTATACTATGAAGCAGATATCCTGATGACCTTCCCATTAGGACTTGCCTCTGCTCATGACTTTTCTTGCAGATTTGAAACATCTCTATTAGTGGCCTAAGATCTCCTTGATGCACAGTAACCAAATAATTCATTCCTGCAAAGATTGATAATTGGCTAAATCTGGGTATCCCTTTTTCTTTCTGCGAAGTTGGAAAATGTAGTATCATAAATATATGATCGTCATATCTGTCTATCTTTGTAATTTGGATTTTGGAAAGACAATCTTCAAGATTTAGCTCATTAAAAGGAAATTTTCGCCCAAGCCTCTCTAATTTATTGCGAGTAGGTTTTTCAATGTCTATCCACAAATTCCCATTGTTGTTTATTTGTTCTACATGATCTTGGATAGCAGCTTCTTCCATTTTGATACATTCTTCGTTAGACATTTCTACCATTAGAAGCTTGCTCTTATTTTTACAATATGAAGACACACATCATCAATATTCATAGGTCCAAATTATATGCAACTCTAATCTACATAGTCTATATTTCAATTACTAATTTAGAACAAACACAAAAAACAATATGGAGTAGATATAATTTCGTTTTGCATATTTTCTCGACTACATAATTATTACAAATTTAAGATACTCAAAGTTATGTTACCTATACCAAGATCCTTAACTATGTTCTAAAATTATCATAATCCCATTCTGTAGATTTATCAATAAGTTAAACATACAAAAGACTATGTCGTCTTATTCGCTGTTGAATCTGTACTATTGTCTTTTAAATTCCTAAGAGAAGGAGGAGTTTGTAGCTGAGTTGGATCTTCTACGATACTTTGAGCTGGAAGATCATACCTTTCTCTCAGCATCCTTTGCTGTTCTGATAAAACGTCTTCTGAAAAAGTTGGCCCTATATGACCAAACCACAGCCATAGAATTATAACTGCGGCTAGAGATAGCCCCATAACCAATATCGCCCAGCCTACAGTAACAAGATTATGATTTTCACGCAAGCCTTGCTCTTTTTCATGATGTGCAGCACACATAATACAACAATGTTAAATAATGATTGCTTTTAAAAATATTCGCTTTTCTTATATTTATTTATTAGTTTAATTAAAACAAATAAACTATGTCAATAAAAACATCGGTTATTATTATTATTCAAAGTCAGATTAGGACTTTCCTTATGCTTTAAAACGTCAGCTGAAGCGTATTTATAAAAAGATACTGCTCCCAATAGTAGATTTCATATTCTCAAATTATGCATAATACAAAGATCTTTTTTAAATGCATCTAATTCGATAGGAACGATAATATCAATCGAGTCTTTTAATGAGAGTGGCTTTCCAGTTTTCCTTGAAATGGTTTGTTTTTTCTTATTCCATACCTGCGAATTGAACTCGGTAATATATTGAGTAGACTTTCTCATCTCCAGGTAGTATTTTTGCGCTTGGGGCAGATATTGCAGATGAATGCTTTGCGTACTGTAGATCTTTGTCCAGAGATCTTCTGTGATAAATGGACAGAGAGGTGCGAGTAATTTTAAAATTGTTGATAGACATTTGTGCAAAGTAAATATAGCAGATTTCTGACCTACTGAATCATTTATGTCATATACGCGACCTTTTACCATTTCTACATAATGGGAAGCAAATAGACCCCAAGTAAATTCTCTAATCGCATTGGCTGGAATAAAGAAGTTAAAGTCCTCATAGCCTTTTTCGCATTCTTCAACCAAATTTGACAATTCTGCAAGAATCCATTTATCTGAGGCAGAAAGCTCATGTGGAGCTTCTGAAATAAAATCAAATGATGAGAGAAATCTACCTAAGTTCCATAGTTTAGAAAGAAACTTTTGTGAGCTTAAGATTCTCTGTTCTGAACATCGAAAATCATGACCCAAATTAGCTTCACTTGCAGACCAAAATCTGAAAGTGTCTGCACCATAGCGATGAATGATAGGAAAAGGATCAATTACATTACCTTTACTCTTGCTCATCTTTTCACCTTTTTCATCAACTCCGTATCCCATAATCCAAGCATCCGACCATGCAAGTTGGCCCGTCAACTGATAACAGCGCAGCATCGTATAATAAAGCCATGTTCTTACAATATCTTTTGCTTGTGGTCTTATTTTTGTTGGGTAGCTGTATTTGTATAATTCTTGATCTCTTTTATTTTTTGTAATAAATAATGGAGTAATGCTAGAATCCATCCAAGTATCAAATGTTCTATCTTCGCCAATAAATTCAGTATTGCCGCACTTGTTACATCTTTCAAATGGCGGCTTTTCTTTCCATGGCCGATAATATTTACCAGGTTTTGGAAGATTCGGAGTTTTGCAGTTGTTGCAATACCATATTGGAATTTCTGTGCCGTAGAACCGTCTCCTTGAAACAGGCCAATCAATTGCTACTGAATCTATCCAATTGAGCAGGATTTGTTTATGAGTCTCAGGATGGAACTTAATTTTCATTGTAAGTTCTTTTAACTTTGGAATGAAATTTAGCTGCTTTACAAAATAATCTTGTAATGGTATTATTTCAATTGGTGTTTTGCTTCTCTCGCATAACGGTGTCCTATGTATTATGTTTTCTTCTTTTAATAAAAGTCCTGCATTTTTTAAATCTTCAATAATTCTTATTCTTGCCTGGTTTACCCGAAGGTTACTGTATGGTCCAGCAGCACTGGTAGTCACTCCATTTGAATTTAAGGCTACTATTTCTTTCAATCCTAACTCTCTGAATATTTGCACATCATTCTGATCACCATAACTACATACCATTACAGCACCAGAACCAAATTCAGGTTTTGCTGAATGATGTGGAAGAATTTCAACTTCTCTATCAAATAGAGGCAGTATTGCATGTTTACCCTGCAATCCTAAATAACGCTCATCGTCTGGATTTACAATAATAGACTGACATGCAAAAAGTAATTCTGGCCTAGTAGAAGCAATTATAATATTTTCGTTAGTTTCTCTGACTTTGAAATTCATATAAATAAGTTTAGTTGGAATATCTTCATAGATAATCTCTGCATCAGCAATAGTAGTCCCACAATCAGGACAATAATTATTTGGTCTATTTGCCAGATAAACAAGTTCACGTTTCCAAAGCTCAATAAAAGTACTCTGAGTTAAAGCCCTGAATTCATCAGAATCAGTACGGTAATATTCTTCAAAATTGCCACTCAGACCCATATTTTTCATTATCTGAATCATTTCAGCCTCTAGATCGTCAAGAGCAACCCTGCAAAGGTCAAGAAACTTTTCCCTATCCATCTGACGCATTCTCACTTTATACTTCTTCTCAGTATAGATTTCAACTGGTAAACCGTTTCTGTCAATACCAATAGGAAACATGACATTATAGCCCATCATTCTAGCAGTCCTAGCAATCATGTCTATTTGCGCATAGTGTGCTGCAGCCCCTATGTGCCATGGCCTTCCAGACGGATATGGTGGCGGAGTATCAATTACAAAAGCCTCCTTTTCTTTTTTTATTGAAAATTTGTAAATATCAGTTTCTTCCCATTTTTTTCGGATAATCTGCTCCACCGCAGGATTCCAAGACTTATCTTTGATTTTAGGCTCCATTTCGTTGTTTCATTTAATGCATAGCCATAAGGTTATTAACGTTAGTATATTTTCCATATATAATATTGAATATGGCTGCTGCTGCTGCTGCTGCCCCCGGTCAATTATTACTTTTACATATCTTGATAATGGGGATAATCTCATTATTCTTTCTGTTTACAGTTGCTGGTTCCATTCTCTTGATAATGATACTCCTTGCTTCAGAAATATCTGGAGAATTTGCTGCAAATTCTATGTGGTTAGCGACAATACTGGCATCAATAATTACAGTTATTTTTTTACAAAAAGTAATAGGTAGACTCTACGATAGATTATACTGTGTAATAGTCCATTTCCCAAATGACAATCAAATTCGAAAATGAAAGATGAAAAATGTGTGTATAATAAAGCAATTATAGCTAAATTGCAAGAGCTCCTCTTTACCAACTAATAATATAATACTTGGTAATCCTCATTAAAAATCTTTAGTAGAATATAAAGGAAATTTGTTTTTATATTGTTGTTGTTTTATATTCTGTGGCCATAATATTATATTTTTACTCTGTTCTTATTTCTCACTCACCCTCAATACCTTCATCCTCTTCCTCCTCCTCTCCATCGCTGTCGTCATCTTCCTCTAATGGAATACTGAAAGAATTTGTCACAAAATCCTCTGCAGGAGGTTCCGGAACATTTATAGCAATATCATCACCTGTTGTTGTTTCATCACCTGTTGTTGTTGTAAGACCTGTTGTTGTAAGAGGAGGAGTAGGAGAGCTTGTATTTTCACAGTTAGTCGATATAGTCTCATTTTTAGATGGATCAAAATCTATAACTATATCAGTTCCTTCTCCACAGTTAAAACTATCTTTGCCAGGTCCTCCTGTCAGTGAGTCATCGTCAGGGCCTCCAAATAAATTATCATTACCGCTGTCACCAAATATCAAATCATCTCCTTCACCAGCTCGAATTCCATCATGGCCCCTGTCACCATGTATAGTATCATCTCCCATATCACCTTTGATTTGGTCATTACCCTCAAGACCAGATATCATATCGTCTTCTCCATGACCTCGTATATTATCACTCTTATTGGTACCAGTTAATGTATCAGATTCCTGTGTTCCTGTTACATTAAGTGCCCAAACGGTTGTTATAGATGGTAGTGGTAATATTTGGCCGACTAGTGATATTGTATTAGTTAATAATAGTGCAGTAATTGTCGTAGTTCCTATAGTAATAATTATTGCTAACATTAAAACTTCTTTTGACATATTAATTCCCTATGGTATTATAACAAGGAGACTCTTATACCCTTCACTGGCAATAAACTTATCACAGTTTGTGTATATGTTTTGACCTTGTTGAGACTAGGAAGACTTTAGAGTTGATTAACTAACGCCATATCCAGGTGGTCAGCAAGGCAGAATAGGAACAATATCGCACTTCAAGATTAGTTCAAACAATAGGAGAACCACTTTTCATAACAATTATTGCATTTTATGAGAATGGCTGATGTTCTTCCTTTATAGATCAGGAAAAGCAACAACTATAAAAGGTCAGCAAATATCATAGCAACAGTAAAACCTGTTGTTGCAATATTTTTTTCATTATATCTAGCTTTAAAGGTTTTGTTTCTTTTACTCATAAGCATAACAGCATCATCATCTTTACTTATAAGAGACCTTAGATACATTGGATTCTCCCAGAGATCTATGAATCATTATAACAAAGATAAACATCGCTACTACTATAAACCAACTTGATAGTCCAAAGAAGTGTTGTTGTAGTAGTAGTATTATTATTGGCTGATAAAGGTGAGAAGAAGTAGGAGCCAAATAAGGAGATGACTGTGTAAAAACAAAATCTCCTATAGCACGTATACTCAAAGATAAGATGATCAAAATTAAAGGAATTTTATTGAAATTAGTAAAATCAATCGTCCTTCCAATCACTGGTGGAAGCATAAGTGGCAAATATAATGTGATTGTAGTTCCAATAAATCCTACAGCGATAATATGAATGGCAAGATCATAAAAAGCAAAGGTTTCATGAAATAAATTGAACAACAATGCCATCGTAATACCAATATAAAGAAATAAAAAAGATAATTTTATGTGGATAGCTGTAAAGTTATAGCGTGCTTTCTTTTCTCCCCGAATGAGACGACGTATTTCATCACTATTATCAAAGCCGCCAGTGATATAAACTGCACCACCAAATGTCAACGCTGAAGATAAAAATGCAGTATTAAAAATTATTGGAAATAAGTTATTATTTTCTTCATATAACAGGTTAGATATCAGACCTGAAACTATAGATACCAAAACAAGTCCAAATGAAGCAAAACCCATGATTCTTCTTGGTCTAATGAATCCAAGGAAAGACGGTAGAGTCTTGTACTCTATTCCATAAATCATGAGTATTGGAAAAAGTAGCCATAGCTGAATATGAGTTAGCGAATTAGTATTATACCCATATCCAATTGATTGAACTATATTAATTATTATTAATGTAATTATAGACAGAGCTATGAAGTAATCTGACAGCCTCAAGAGCTTTGGCCTGACTCTCAATGCCAAGAATACAATTATTGCAAAGATGGTTATGCCTGTAAGTCTTAATAGATTGCTCCATTTTAGTAGATTATTATTATCCTCTGTTATTGGCAACATCTGATGAATGGCATATATTGTTATAGAACACAATACTAATACGAATGAAAGATATGCTAGATTTGTAGATGCAAGTGGAATATTTCTAAATCTTGGTATAATCATATAGCCTATACCCATTATAAGCAATATCAGAAAACCATTGAGTTGTAATGTTTTGTGAAGCTGAAATGAATTATGAAATAGTTGGGGTAAAGATATGCCAAAAAATGACATCATCCATAGAGAACCAATAGACGATCCTATGAAAGCAAGGATTACTGCCGTGATTATGAACGGTTTGCTTATATGACTATAATTGAGATTATTCGGCAAATTTAGATTAGAAAGTGTGTATGTATGTTCTATTTATTTTATAGCCAGAGTTGTCATCACAATGAAGTTCTAAATTTCCTTTGATAGCAATATCACATCATATGTTTAGAATATTTTTGGTATTTGTAGTTAAAGATTGGTTATATATATATGCCATCTCGAGTTGTAGTGTTTGAAAATAATTTATAATTAAAGGACTTTCTTCATATACCCAATCGTATTCATTTTGTTGTTGTTGTTGTTCGTCTTCTTCTTTCTCTTTCTCTTTTTCTCTTTCTCTATCATTGTTAAATTCTTCGTCTATTGATTAGTCACTAATATCTCATCATTAGCCATGTATTTTGTACAATCCTTTTTTTATCTATCCGATCATATATCAATTGTAAAATTTGTTTTTTTAACAAATGAGTCATGAAAAGGCATTGTAGAAAATGTAAATGTGTGTTCTTTTTCAGAAGGGTCATCTTCGATAGATATACGTAAGATGACAATATTTTTTAGCTAACACATTTTCACCTTACTAATAACATATTTGTTAAATCATGGAGGATTAAGATAACAGATTGAAATATTATGTTGGTTGCTCTGGCTGGAAGAATCAAAAATGGGCTAAAGATTTTTATCCTGCTACCCTAGAACCTGAAAATTACCTTGAATACTACTCGAATATTTATGATTTTGCAGAAGTTGATTTAAGCAGTAGTAGTAGTAGTGTCTATAGCAGACTCCCCAATAAATTCACTTTTAGAAAATGGGCAAAAAATAGTCATGGTAATTTTCGTTTTACTTTAAAATTACCAGGGGGAATTATAAATAATAATAATAATAATGGAATTGGCCTTGGAAATTTTTTAGAAGAACTTGCACCACTTGAAGAGAAGATTCTTGCCGTGATAATAGAGCAGCCAAGAGAATTGACTCTAAAAGATGGCCGAGAATGGCTTGAAGAGATTTTGGATATTTGTAATTATCATGGCTATTCAGCTGCTTTAGAATTTAATCATTTTTCCTGGTTTCAGGATTTGACATATCATATCTTAAAGAAGCATAATGCTGCTCTAATATGGTCAGATAATCGATATCCTTATCATCCTGTCGTTACTGCTGATTTTCTATATCTGAGAATTACTGAAAATGAAAAGAAATGGATTGAAAAAATAAAGGATAAAGAAAGAGAAGAAGGAGACGATCTTGACTCTGTGATTGTTGTTGTTAATACACCTACAAAAGCAAATACTGTATTAAATGTACTAAATTTGCCTGTGAGAAAATATGGCCATAATCAATGGATTGGTAAAGTGATAATGTGTGTTGACTTGAATGCATTTTTTCCATCTTGTGAAGAGCTACGAGATCCAACGATAGTAGGAAAACCACATGCTGTAATTATGACAGAGCAAAAAGAGAATATAACCAAAGGTGCAGTAGCCTCTTGTTCATATGAAGCCAGAAATTTTGGTGTCAGATCGGCTATGTCTCTTTCAAAGGCAAAAGAATTATGTCCCAATCTTGTCTTAAGACCAGTAGATATATCATATTATCGTCAGGTTTCAGAAAAAGTTATGAACATATTAGAAGAATATTCAGACGTTTTAGAACAATCTAGTATAGACGAGGCATATTTAGATTGTACAAACAAGCTGATGAGGAGAATAATGATAACTGAAACTACTATTACTACTACTACTATCGAACAATATGCATCGACAATTAAAAAGGCAATTAAAGAACGTATTGGACTTTTAACCTCTGTAGGAGTAGCATGTACAAAATCTGCTGCAAAAATTGCATCTGATTTTCAAAAACCTGATGGACTGACTATTATCTATCCTGATCAATTACAAAAGTTCTTTGAGCATCTAGGAGTTGAAAGAATATCAGGAATAGGCCCTAAAACCCAACAAATTCTAAAGGAAATGGGAACTGAAACTATAGGCCAGCTTGCAAAGCATGATGTTCAGAAATTAATAGAAAAATTTGGCAAAAAGAATGGAATTTGGATGTGGCGTGTTGCTAATGGTCGTGACGATGAGCCTGTTATGCCCAGAGAGGATCATATATCCTTAAGTACTGAACAAACACTTGATTCCTTTACAGGAAATAAAGAAACGATACTCAAATACTTGAATCAATTAGTTGATGAAATTTATGAAAGAATAAGACGGCAGGGATATGAGTTTAAAACAGTAGGTGTGAAGCTTGTTAGATCTGATTTTTCAATTGAAACTAGGGAAACGTCATTTTCTAATTTTCAGAATAAGCGAGAAAGTATTGCCTCTGTTATTGAAGGTTTATTAGATAGATTTTCTTTTGTTGATTCAACAACGACAACTACAACGACAATAACAAGAACATTACCAACTGTTAGAAAGGTCGGAATAAAAGTATCAAATTTAGTTCGAATAGAAAAGAAGAAGCCGCTGACGCAAAAAACATTGTTAGATTATTTTGATTCAATATAAGGTAAGAAAATATTCTCCTTACTTGATTTAATACTACTACACTATTGCAGAATTAGACGACGAAGACAGAGCATCTATTGTTTGTTTTTGCTGCGACAACTATAGAAAGTATGATACATGGAGTGCGCATACTAATACAGGCATAGAATCGAAAACTTTGACTAAGAGAACACAAAGAAACTAAAAGAATTTGCGCTGCCAAATTATTTGGAAATATTTTGTTAATCAAACACATACTAAGAATAGTCAGTGAATATACTATTGATATAAGAAATTAATTCGTCTCTTAGCTGAATAACTTTTGCTCGTTTATCTCCATCAAGATTAGTATATAGTAAAGCATCTAATCCTTCTACAAGATACCGGATATTTGGCAATGTTAGAAGAGTCTTGGTATTATCGACTTCATCTTCTTTTTTACTACTCATCTTCATTACCCTCTTCTTCTTCATCATCATCATCTTCATTATCATCATTATCATCAGATTGTTCTTCTTCTTCTCCTCCTCCTCCTTCCTCATCTTGAAGTTCATTCTGATTGGATTGCTCTTCGGTATTATCATCTTCTCCCTGAAATGATCCAGGATTTTTAGCTTCTATATTTGCGTCCTTCACTATTATATCTACTGTGTCTATAGCTGCTCCTGTTTGATTGTTATTAATTACTTGATCTTCAAATACTTCCAATGCAAATGTATATTTTGTATCAGTAGGATAATTTGGAGCAACAAAGTTTGGATGGGCTGTATTATTACCATTTAATATGATAGAAGGACCATCTGTTTGTCTCCATAAATAATTGGCCATATTTCCGATATTGCTGCTTTTATTGCTATCACTGCCGTTCAATGTAATTATTGTTCCTTCTAACACTGTTTGGTCTGAACCAGCATTAGCAATATGTCCATTAGAAGGGCAGCATGACGACGATGGTATTGCTGTTGTTGCTGCTGTTATAGTTGTTGTTGAATTGCCCATATCAGTCTGATTAGCTGTTGCATTAGTTGTTACTTGATTGGTCATGTTTTGTGCTCGTACTTCCTGTATCATTTGACCACTAATCGATAATAACGATGACGCTATAAGTATGCCTGAAATAACAATTGCAAAAAGAATTGCCTCTTTCTTATTCTTACTCATAAGAGATCATGTTATTAGACAAGAAATAAGTTGTATTTTAATCATAAATATATTAATCCATCTATGGAATATAAAATGATTGGTTTACAAATTCGGTTAGAGCAAAATGTTTATTTGCTCAATATACTCCCAATTTGAAAAAGTCATTTTCTATGTAATTATAAACATTAGTTTCTCTCAATAAAATAACTGATCATTATATCAGAAAGAACATATATGATCTATTACAAATTATTCCATACAATAATAATAACAACAACAAAAACAAAAAGATCTAATTTATATCTAAAATAATATAAACAACTTTAAAGAGTAACTTTCAGCAAAGCTCCTATTCCTGCAAGTTCTGCTATATGCACTCCTAAAAAATATGGTAGTAATCCTTCTGCGTATAAGGGAGCCATCGCAAAATAAGCATAGACTGCAATTAAATTATGTAACATTAGCATGCTTGCAAAGAATATGAGGCCGATAGTGAATATTGCTTTAGTGCTCTTGTAGATTTTTGCATATACCGTCAATAAAGCTAGCAAAATAGATATATTTGCCAGACTTATTATTGTACTAATATCCATCAAGATAGTCATGGCAGATGACAACTAACCAAAGGTAAATGTATATATCTGGAATCCTTTGCCCTTTACGTCTATTATAAGTGAGTGCCAGTCATATCCTTCATGCATAACTAAGTTGTATAACCTCTGTCCATCTACTACTAATTTACCTTGTTCTGATAGGTCTATTCCTGATTTATTTGTTAGTGCTACTCCATCTTCAGAGATTGATAGTTCTTCTCCTTCTCCTTCTCCTTTTCCTCCTGCTACTATGTTTACAGACTTTGCAGAGTAGGCTAATGCAATACTACCAGTATCACTTTGCAATTCCATATTATCAGCGTTATTTTTCCAGTCACCAATAAGGTATATGGTGTTAGGTTTAAGATCAGATCGCTGTGGAACAGAGTATGTTACAGTTTGGTTTGGTTTGAAGCCTTCAGAATTTCCAAGGGGCGCTCTAGCAAACTCGTATCCAAAGTAGAGTTCAGGTGTCTTTACTTTTGTGAAATCTACAGTCTGGACATTTTCAGGTGTAGTTGTGTTTGTATTTGTGTTTAGATTTATTGCAGATATACCTGTTTGAGCAGCACGTTCAACAAGTAATGATTGAATTACCTTTTCAGTTTCAGCATAACCACCTTCACCTATATGATCATATCTTATGTATCCTTCATTATCAACTAGATATTTTCTTGGCCAGTATCTATTCTGATAGGCATCCCAAGTTCCTTTGTCATTATCTTGAATGACTGGATACTTTATTCCATATTTTTGTACAGCTGCCTTTACATTGTCAATGTTTTTCTCAAATTCAAATTCAGGCGAATGAACACCAACTATTACCAATCCCTTGTCAGCATATTTTTCATTCCAATCTACTAGATATGGAAGAGTCCGTATGCAGTTAATGCAGCTGTATGTCCAAAAGTCAACTAGTACAACTTTTCCCTTTAGATCTTTAAGGTTTATTGATTGTCCTTCTTCTGTATTTATGTAACCTGTGATTTTGACAAAATCAGGTGCCTTTTTGAATTGGGATTTGTCAATCTGAGATATAGTAGTCCCATTTTTGCTGTCTATTGATGCTGGAATAAAATTTGATTCCTGTTGTTCAGATGATGCGGCTTTGTTAAGATATGGGCTGTTAAAGTATATTGCAAAGCCAGTAATTAGGGAGACTACTGCAATTGCCATAATTAACGCACTGATATTATCTTTATTCATTATAAATCAAAATCCTCTCTCTAAATTAATAACTTGATTAGCTAGAGGAAAATTGCCTAGTAAAGCCAGTTGATTAGTGAATACTAGTATGCCCAATATTATCAGTACCGCACCCATTATGGGATTGAAATATTTTAGGTATTTTACCATTCTTCTGATTAAACCTGTAGCTTGTGAGAAGAAAGCACCAGTAATTAGGAATGGTATGCCCAAGCCTAAAGAGTAAGCTAATAGCGAATTGTATGCAGCCCCAGGCGCAGTAGCTGCTAATGTAAATGTACTACCTAGAATTGGACCTACGCAAGGAGTCCAGCCAGCTGCAAATGCAGCTCCAAAAACAAATGATGTAATATAGCTTGTTTTAAATCTGGGTAACTTTGTCATCTTTTTCTCAAAGTTTAGTCTCCTTAATTTTGTAGATAAAATTAGATATGCGCCAAATAATATAATTACTACTCCTCCAATTGATTGGAGCGCACTTTGGAAGCCAATTCCAACGGTGACAAGAACGCTATTTAGAATAACTCCTAATACTGCAAATACAAGTGAAAAACCAAGAACAAAGTAAACAGTATTTAAGAAAATGTTAAGTCTGGTTGACCTCTTGACGGTTAGCGATTGTTTTGCTGCTGCTGCTGCCGATCCTCCGCTGGTGGCGGCAGCAGCAGTAGTAGTAGTAATTGTATTACTACTACTATTATTATTACTATTCTGAACTTCATGGAGAGTCGTTCCTGACAAATACGATATAAATGCGGGAAGTATTGGAAGAATACAAGGAGAGAAGAAAGAACCTGCTCCTGCTAATGCAGAAACTACAACGTTTATTTCTACCACGAACAATCTCTGCAATTTTTATATTAATACTTATGTCCATATTATGTCCGTATTACATCCAAATTACTTTTGGACTTGTTATATAGAAAGACACGCATAGTTTTATTGTATTACTATCATCTGTGATGGATTATTGCAGGAATAATGCTTACATTTGACTTGACAAGCTCCTTTTAGAAGAAGCTAATGATTGTTACTGTATATCTTTCAAGTCCAAATTGAAAGTCTAGGGTGTTAGAAAACTTCAAGCTCACTGTTTGGTCACTACTTTGGAGAGTTTTACCTGATTTGTAATCTGCCCAGAAGAATTATTGATTGCCATATCATAGCATACGTCATAGCATAGGCATATGTCAGAGCAAGATAACAATTTCTGACGCTATTCTCTTATAAAATCAAAAGCTTTCATTGTGTTTGAATATACGTAAATCTTCGATCAGTATCTCTGTTGTATTATCTGATAATTCCATTGTTCTTTATTAAATATCATATATTTGAAGCTAAAAAAATGAAATGGAGATTATTACAAGGAAGTGATAAAAAACTACCTCCTAAGTTGCTTTAATCTTAGCCTCTCGCAAAGCAGCAAGTTCTTGGTTTATCTGATCAGCATTTTCATTGCCATAGATAACCAATATTCTATCGTTAGGGTTAATTACATAATTGTTGATTGACTCTGTCTCGTTTCCATTTATGAAGAATCTAAGTTTATTGTCTTTATTATTGCAATACTGTTTTCCATCATCTAATGTAAAGCATCCATTCTCAATATTCATATTGACACTTTTTAGAAACTCGGCAAATGGAACACCTGTTGCATGTCTGTGTAATGTAGTTCCATCACCTCCCTCTACATGTATTAACCTAGATTGTACTTGGTATTTTGATTGACTAAAATCAATCTGTTTTCCATTAATTTTTATTGCAAAAGCTGCGTGTTCATGAGCCGAACCAACTGGACCATAATTGTTGTTGTTGCCAGCCTGCTGTGTTGAATACATAACAGCCGAAATCACCGCTATTGCTATAATTGCGGCTACAATCGGAATTATAATCATCATATATTTTTTATTCTTACGACGACTGCTTGCAAAGTAGCTGCCGTCATCACTTCTTCTTCTGTTACTGCTTTTCTTTTTATCAACCATTGTTTATCATTTTATACATAGCCATTATTTTAGGCTTGATTTAAAGATAAAGTATGTATATCTATATACATATATATGAATATAGATATATATATATTAGTTACTCATCTATTCAATTAACAGATTCGACTTGAAATTTTGCAGGTGGATCAGGATTCCCAAATTCCTGCGAATATGCAGAGTACATTTTAATAGTCTGTCCATGTTTAATTTGATAATTACCAACAGGATTTATCATTACTTTATATTCGTCCTTGAGAGCAATCAATTGTTCAGCGAGAACAGGTGCAATTAATATATGCCCACTATCTCCTAGGTCCATAACTCGACGAGCAAGTATAATACCTGGTCCCCATATGTTTTGGTTATTGTTTATATCACTAACTATAAAAACTGGACCTGTAGCTAATCCTATTCGTACTCCAAGTATATCTTCGTCGCTTATCTTCTTGCTATGATTATATCTGTCGAGTTCTTTATGTAGTTGTATACTAAGTTGTAGTGGTAATTCAGGATTTAACAAAAATCCTATAGCCATTCCGTCACCTGTTGGTAAAATAATTTTTTTCTCTGTGACTTTCTTGAAAGCATCGCAAGAATAGATCAGGTTGTTGAGTCGTTCGATCTTTTCTATCTGTTTACGAACAGACAGTGAAGGATCTGACAGCCCCACTATATCTATAAAGAAAAAGTTAGCACTTATGACTCCCTCTGGTAGTCCAAACTCTGATATATTGGAACCATAGACTCCTAAAAGTTTCTTGTACAAATCAACATGATGACTATGAAAAGTCAATTCTGAATAAATTACAGGTGTATCTAAGATTGGAGCTTTACACAGAACACAGATGAATTCTGATAATTGGTCACTACCAAATGTAATTTTGCCATTGTTGTCTATTTTGAAGATAATCCAAGCAGGAATATGATGTGTCCCCCTTATCGAGAGCAATCTAATACTTCGAATAAGAGAACCGCTTTTATCGTCCTCGAATTTCATTTCTAGAATGCCATCAAAGATAGAACCCAAACGATTAGTGAAATTATCATTTGTTGTTATTGTTGTTGTTGATGATGATGATGTCGATGGCGATGATGAAGTTGTCAATACAAAAATTGCTGTTGCTTCAACCTCTTTTAAAAGAAAAGATAAAGCATTAACGAATTGTAATACATCTTCTTGATTGAAGATGGCCAATAAATGTGTCAAGGAATCAACAACAATACATATCTTTTTAGTATTATTCAATGAATGGCCATTAACCTTATTTTGTTTTTTTTCGTAGTCGTCATCATCCTCATCACCATTTCTTGCTTTCTTTATAAGATCATGTATTATTTCCAAGGTAAGTGATAATTTATTCTCAGAAACGGAAGTAGATAATGAAGAAGAAGCAGAATGACCAGCCAATGTTTTTTGAAGATATGGATTTAAAAAATGTGAACCTTGAAGTAGTTTCGACTCGTCAACATCAGCAAATAAACTTCTATACTGTCTATCAGTTAAACTTGAGCTTATATAGATACAATAGTCTCCATTCATCAGACAGTCTACAAAAAACTGTTTGCAATACATACTTTTTCCTACTCCAGCAGGACCACAAAGAAGTAGTAGACTGTCAGGTATTTTAGTTTCCTTAGTTATTAAATTAGATTGTCCTGGAATCTGCATTTTGGGAGATTTAGATGGATAATGTCATTGTATATATTATTCTATCGTATTTTATTTTATTTTTCAAATGCTCTAGCTTTTTGCTGTTTTTAAATTATCAATGAGGCCATTAATTTTTTCAGCAAAAGGATGACTTGGATACTCAAGAACAGTTAGATATTCCCTTTTTTTGAATTGAATGTCACAATAACAAGGAATAGAAGAAATAACATCCATTTTTATTTCTTTAGAAAGCATGTTGATAATATCTAATTGATTTTCTTCTTTTGACACCTGCATGGTTGACGAACCTACATTATGGATATTTGTCATAGAATTTCTGCTTGCTGCCTCTTCCATAGACTCATTTTTTAGGCTCATACTAGGTGGGGTACAATAGCCAGCGACTCTATTTAGCAGAAGATATGACTTGGTGCCATGTCTTGTAAAAGAACTATAGATCTCTTGGGCTATAGTTTTTGTACCCTCAATATCTAGTTCATCCATTTTCAAAGTTAGAAAGAGTATGTCGGCAACGGCAAGTGCGTTTATTGACCAATACCTTATACCCGGACTCGTATCAATTATAATATAATCAGCATCATGACCTGAGAGCAGTTGCTCCCGTAAAAGTATAAATTTCCTAAGTAGTTGCATCTTTGAATGTTCCTGTTTTCCGCCGCTCTCAAGTTTGTATATCTCCTCTCTTTTCGAATTGGAAAAACCAGCCATTAATTTCCCATTTGGTTTATCTTTAGAAGAGGAAGAGGAAGAGAAAGAAAAATTACTATTTCCATAGTTGTCGAGTGTTGGTGTCAGGTCTACTAAAATGTCATCAACTTCAGCATTACCAAAGAGAAAATCGTTAATCCATTTTTTTGGTTTTTCCTCATTAAAATATGTCTGGAGGCTAGGTGCATATACATCTAGGTCTAATAAAAAAACGCGGTATCCTTTTTTTGCTAACAAGGCAGCAAAATTGGCGCCTATAGTTGTCTTTCCGGTACCACCTTTATAAGAATGAAAAGCTACACAATTTGGCATTCTCTTCATCTACGAATACATTTTTAGTCTTTTAAAGATTCTGATTGTTACTCTATACAATTAGAATTTTAATTATATTATGCAAAAAAGGGTATAATAATTATAGGATCAGCAAGTCCTGTATCTTTACTATATAGACAAGCATAGACAAGAATGTTTTTCCAATATTATCGTAACTAGAGTAATTAGCAGGTTACCTTACTCATGCCCCCTTACAAGTAATAAAGTATTATATCATCTATTAGAAAAACATAAGAATAATAATAACTATGAACTTCTCTATAGTTTATAGGATGGCAAAATAGAAGGTGCCAACTAGAATACTGCAAGGTAAATGTGCATTGTGTGGAAAGGACCTAGAAGAACCGAAAGGTAGGATTGTAGTACAAGAGGAAATTATTAACGGTGTTCATTATGACTTTGATACAGAAGATTGTGCATCAATGTTCAAAAAATTCAAAAGTGTTTATGGAAATTATTTCTTAGACATTACGAGTTAATTAAATTATGTTAATGTATAATAAAGATTAAATATAATAAGATACCGCTTTGGTGGTTTGTGGTGGTGATAATCCGAGGACATTATTTTCTGGTAATGTTAAGTTGAATAGAGGAGAAGATACTCTATAGCTCTTTAAATCTTTCAACAGGACGCCGGACACCATCAACAGTTACATCTACAATCGTTACCTTATCTTGGTCAGATTTAGCGCAGGCGCGTAATTCTCTGACTCTGTCTTAAGGTTGGAAATTCTGCATAAGAGCACTCTACGTTGATAGGGAGCCAGAGAACAGCCTTTCCTGCAGATATGTACATTCCCTCTCAGCTGAGCCTCCTTTCGTACTGGCTAAGAACCGTACAGGACCGATTTACTTTTGATCACATTTTTTGCCGGTCTCATCAGCTGCTGGATTATTTTCTTGCGGTATTGCGCAATCTATTTCGCATTATAACAATAGTTAATTTCTCTTCTGCAGAATATCAATAACTTGCTCATCTGTAACAGGATCAAAATTTTGATAAAATTGTTCCACAAATCTAAAATGAGATAAAGAAGGGCTTGTAATAACCTCAATAACATCGGCTTCCTTTTTTAATAAGTTTACAGTTTGGCGTGGAGCTACAGGAAGGGCAATTATCAAATGTTTTGGTTCTTGTTTTCTTACCCATCTTGAAGCAGCGATAATAGTGGCACCTGTTGCAGCACCATCATCTACTAAAATCACTATTCTAGATGTAATCTTATATTTCCTTCCTGCTTTACGATACATTTCTGTTTTACGTTCAGCTTCTTCTATCTGTTCTGATGTTTCCTTTTCAATATATTGCTTGGATATCTGCAATTCATTAACACGTTTTGGGTTGATGTATGTGGTATTACCATCTCCCATAACTGCACCTATAGCCTGTTCTCTGTTTTCAGGATCTCTAACTCTCCTTGCAATAACAATATCAAAATCTGCAGACAATTTTCTTGCTATTACGTCAGCTATTATTACTCCACCACGCGCAATTCCCAACACAATTATATCATTTTGTCTTTCCTTTTTATCGACCACATCCCTCTGAATAGTATTTTTCTTTAGCCTACTCTTCAATATCTCAGCCAGCATATTCCCGGCTGACTCCCGATCTTTAAACTTCAATTGTAATTTCAAAATAGCAAAATTGATAATTGCAAATACACCTAAGACACCTGCTACTATAAGACCACTGCTGACTATTGCAAAGGTTTTAGCATTTTTGAACAATATCGAAAAGTTGGTAAAAGTAAGTTATTAATATATTATACACGCGATATCTCTTAAACTAGTAGACGTTCCTCAAGTTAATGATTGATAATCATCTGAAGCATATTGCGTTAAATCACTCCCTTTTTTGGGAATTAGAAAATATATTGTACCAGAGAATTGTCGGCTTTTTCAAAAACAATTCACTCTAATAAATACCAAGTACAAAATGCATTGTTAGTGCTACAAAAGTCACATCACCTATAGACTTTGAAATTTATCATACCCTTAAGAGTACAGCAAGTGCAAATATGATATTGCAGCATATAAATATATTTAGCAGTTCAATAATCTATTTCATTTAAAATACATGCAAAATAATAAAAAAACGATACTTTCGATAGCATAATAAAAGCTTTTGATTCACCCACATATTGTTGTCTTTTAAAAATGAGTATATTAATAGTGAAAGAAATCGACGTGCGTTCAGGAATAAAGCACATTTTGCATTCTTCATTCTGTTTGCTAGCTTGAAATATCAGGATGGTCGTCGGCGCTTATCTCATCTACTCTCATGCTGATTTTATACCATTTGTCATTGTGTTTGAGAATATTTGTAGAGGTTTTCTTATTGCTTGCAGAGAGATAACCTCCTATCCTTTCGCTTAGTTTAGATCTCAATTTATCTACTTGATATTGCGCAATCATAAGGTTGCCTATGATATTTTCAAGTTCAAGATCTCTTTCTTC
>DASQRW010000232.1:0-41258 GCA_035642715.1 Nitrososphaeraceae archaeon
GCAAGTAATATTTTAGCCCAGACTTCATTAACATTGCCGGCATAGATAAAGAGAATAGCCAAGAAAGATAGTGCAATTCCTGTTATTGTTTCCCCATTAATTGTTGCCATAGTAATGAGATTTTCACAATGGGAATATATATAGTATTTTCGAAGAAATATTTATTCTATAACAACTGACTATATACATATAAGTTGCAATTATATAGTGTAACTTCTAATTTGTTATGCTTAATGTATTAGAACTTGGATCGTAACCATCATAGGATTTCGATATCAGATAACTCAACGTTTATTACCTAACAGTCATAATCTGTTCAATTTTGTAATTATCCTATTTAGAAAATTTGACAATCATACTTATTATCACATGAATATATAAAAGACATGAAACGACGAAGCTCCATAAAGACGCTTAGCAAAACCTTTTACAGAGGCGAGGGTCAAATTGTCTAGGAGGCTTACGATCTTTGTATTCTGGTTAGTTGGGTTTGGAATAGGGTTTGTGGCATATTTATCGCTTCCCGGTATTACTCAATGGCTTACAGGGGCCATGCCGAACTTTATGAACCAAGCAGTTATAGGTGCTTTAGTTACAGGAATTATTGGATCAGTTGCAAGTACATTTACAGTAATTATATGGGCTAACAAGACAACTTAGACCTCATTTTTTGTCCTTCATTTATTATTATTATATTATGGTAGAGCAACAGCTCAGCTTTTAAACCTAGAAAGGATTTGGTAGCTAGACCAGTATCGTCCACTTTAATTCTTCTGTGCTAATTGTTTGTAAAATCAGTAAGATATCTGGTTATAGAGCTTGAATTAGCATAATCTTCTTTGGCAAACCATAAGCATATACGTTGCGTTTGAAAGTTGTTTCGTTTCTTATTAAGTATATGAGATTAGCAACTACAATCAATAATAATGTAGAGTCATATTTTTACATAGTATATGAAAATGTTTTACAGTAAATGTGACTTACTATAATGCTATCCTCTCTCTCTCTCTCTCTCTCTCTCTCACTTCTATTATAAAATATACATTGAAGCTATACCAATTCCAAAACAGCATATAGAAAGAAGATAGAATTGACGGTTGTATTAAAATTTTAATTGACAGATATCCTATTATTTCTGAAGACGTTATTCCAATAGGTATAATTCAATTGTTATCATCTTATCATATAATACATTTTAGAGAAATCTAGAAAATCTAGTATAACAATATCAAGGAAGACGGCTCGGACAATTGCAGGAATTGATAACAAAAAAGAATATTTTATGACTTGTCCATTTCATCATCAAGTTTTTTATTTCTAATTTTAGTTATTGATTTGTTACATTTACTAGGAACTAGCGTATTCTATTACATGTAGATCAATCAACGTTAAATTGGGGAAAAAAGAGCCAAGTCATACCATTTTTTTTTATCGGTAAAATTCTTTTTTACTTCAAATCCGCTCTGCTGTGCTATAAGAGATATCTGCCTTAAAGTGTATTTATAAGAGTTTTCTGTATGAATTGTTTCGTTATGCTTGAATGTAATTGTCTCATGAATGCCTTGGACATTAACTTGTTGATCAATCTTTGATATGAGATGCATTTCTATCCTTCCCTCATTTTCATTATAAAAAGCTAGATGCTCAAAATCTCCGATATTGAATTCGCCCCCTAATTCCTTGTTTATCCTACTTAGCAAGTTTAAATTGAATTTTGCTGTTACTCCTGCTTTGTCGTTATAAGCTGCTTCAAGTGTCTTTTGGTTCTTCTTAAGATCAAAACCTATCAATAATGTATCTTGTTTATCCATGTTATTCTTTATAGTCCTTAGAAAATCTATGGCATCATCGGGTTCAAAATTTCCTATACTTGATCCGAGAAAAAGAATGAGTTTTTTCTTTGGGACTTGATTATTTGAGCAGATAAAATCTCTGACTTTTACTATACCTTCAACGTAATCAGAAGCAATGCCCTTAATGTATAGATGAGGAAGGTCCACAGAAAGTCTATGAATTGTCCGATACAGCATCGAATCCGACACATCAATAGGAAAATAATAAAGTGGCTTTTGTTTGGATAAAAAACATTCAAGAAGAATTCTTGTCTTATCAGAGCTTCCACTTCCAAGTTCTAGTATACTTATGTGATGATTGTTTTGCATCTTCACTATCTTATGTGAACAATCCTCTAAGATGATTCTTTCAGTTCTGGTAAGATAATATTCTTCCTGAAGACAAATTTTCTCAAAAAGTAATGAGCCTAATTCATCATAAAGATACATCGGCTTTATTTTTTTCTTCGAACTTCGCAAGCCTTCGCTGATGTCTCGTGCAAATTCTGAAGTACATTCCGACTTGGCGGTTTTATGGATAAACATATTCTTTACCTGAGATTCAATGATATTATCTGTATACTAATTAAATGATACGCTTCATGATAAATTTTTTCATCAATATATTAATCGTTTAGCATTAACGTCCTTTTCTAATCACAAAGGTTCTTTCATTATTGGTATTAACATATTCATCCCCCTGTTCGCTTTAGCGATCCCTAGCTTGACCTGGTTATTTTCACAGTTGCAAATTTTTATTATATTAGTCTTCTGTGTGTTCGTTTCTCACTACCGATTTGATAAAGTTTAATCCCTTCTGGGTAGAAGTAAGATAGTCATTATTCAAAATTGGCTCAAAGCTGATATATCCATTATATTTTATACGATTTAACGAGTCGAGAACCAATTTAAAGTCAATGTGTGCATAACCGGGCATTTTTCTGTTATTGTCGGCAAAGTGAGTATGACCTAATAGGTTTGCAGAAGTGAGTATTGCATATTCAAATGAATCTTCTTCTATGTTCATATGAAAAGTATCAAGCAATATCCCAAAGTTAGTCTGATTAACTTGTTTTGCAATATAAACTGCATCATTCGCAGTAGTACAGTATGGTGTACTATATCTATTAAGTGGCTCTAATAGAAGCATTATATTGTAATCATCGGCAAACCTTGTTAGTTCATATAGAACAGGCAGTAGCACATTTTGTATTATGCGTATTTTTTTAATGTCGGGAAGAAATATATGATTCCTATCAAATGTTGCAAGTTCTTCATCAGCAAAGAGGCACAGATTGAGCTCTTTTCCCCCTAATTCATGACATAGCTTTATGCAACGCTTTACGTATTCTTTTGAATGTTTTAAGATACTTTGATTACAGCTTATAAGTTTTCTCTTATGTGCATCATCATGGCCCGACGATCCCCACATTCCTGTTATACCACAAACAGTAATATCAAAGCAGGAGAATGTCTCTCGTACTGTTCTTATGTCTAATTTATCTGGTTCACCATACATTTCAACCGCGTCATAGCCCTGGTATACCAATCTATCAAGTGTTTTTTCCATGGATTCAATATCTCGGAAAGACGAAAGTGTAATAGAATATTTAAAAGTCATCTGTCAGTCAGGATCCTACACATTATTACCTTAAGATCAAGAAACCAGATCGATTAAGTATTTTCCAATATCCACACAGCCAACAATTTCTTGAGAATTCTTCGAAATGACCGATTTTTGATTTGATACATAGAATGCTAGTCCTTCTTCTGTAGCATTATTAGGAGGTCTTCCATGAGATGCTCTTATTTTATAAGGATTAAGTGATATGGACTTTGTGTTTGGATCTATGAAAAGTTCTGCAGGATCATATCCAGGTTTGCGATGTATATCAACGGACCTCGCAAAATTAGGAGCTTTTTCATTTTCGTACCACCAATAATAACTAAACCATGTGTCTTTATTAGCTACTACAATTAGATCACCACTACGTTCGTGATTAATTTTCAATGTCTTCATATCTTCACCTGAAAGCACTCTTTCTACTCCTTCAATTTTTTCAAGTACTCTTTTAATTTGTTCAGCAGAAGCATTGTTTATATATATATGTGCTATCTGATGATCGACCATTGCAAACGCTTTACTAAATTCAAAATCTATATATTCCTTGTCATTTATTGTTCTCACAGAAAGTAAACCCGCATCCCTAAGTTTCCTATTCAATGGTATATGATATAGAACATCATTGAATCCGTACTCAGAGAATATAACAAATTGTGTATCATCTTTAATCCCTAAATCTATTGTTTTTTGTATTACTCCTCCCACCAACTCATCCGCTCTTTTTAAATCCTCTCTTACCTCATTACTATTCTTTCCGAACCGTTGAGCTGAATAATCAACATGAGGTATGTAAGTAAACATCAGATTGGGTCTTTCATTTTCGAGCGTATCACATGCTGCCTGTATTATCCAATTACTCGATTTGTAAGATGCTAAAGGACCCCAATAAGTCGCAAGGTTAAATTCGCCATATTTTTGCTTTAGGGCTTCATAATAACCAACGGGTTTAGAATAGCACCACATTACCATGCCGTCTTCCATATGTAGAGGCCTGGGAGTAACAACAATATCTGATTTAGAATACATTGTATTTTGGCCGAATAAGACAGCAGTTTTGATGGAAGAACTGCTTTGTCGTTTCGCAATATCCCAGATTCTTTCAGCTTGAACTAAAGAACTTGATTGCTCCCAAAAAGAAACGGTATAATTGGCTCTATTATATAATCCATTAGATATTATACCATGTTGGTTGGGATATTGTCCTGACAGTAAACTGGCTTGAACTGTACATGTCACTGCGGGAAAGACAGGTTCCACTTTAAAACTCACTCCTTCATTTGCAAGCTTTGCAATATTTGGAATTAGATTCGAATTTAGGTGACTTGATTCCAACCCAACAATATCAAGGATAATAATATGCCTTACCAATAACCTCGCTCCATCTTGGTTGTAAACACCAACATATATCTTTAAAATAGTTTCTTCTAAGTTGGATAATATCTATTTTCAGAAAGATTGACGTATACAATTTTAGTAATCAATCGCTAGTATATACGTGTACTAGTATATACCTGTGTATAACAAAAGCAATAACACCAATCAATGCTTGCATTAATATTAACCAATTATTAAATAAAAAACCACCAGCGTTTGTGTCGAAGTTAAAAATATAATGGCTATTATAAAGAAAAAGAGAAGAGTTTGAGTTTTCTAGACAGGCCTTCGATCAAATATAATAACTAATTGTTTATATTAATTCTGAGATCATTTATAACTATCTTCTCACATCAAAATGCTGAATTATTATACCCGAGTTACTAGCTGCATATCACAAAAAAAAGACTGTTAATAGTTCATGAGAAAATTACTCAAATGTACTTGATAATCTAATTGTTGATAGAGTAATAATATATGATTCTTTTTTTGCTGTTATTATGTTATCAATTTTTATAGAAATGACCTGCCAGTAATTGATGGTACCATTATGTGATTCGAATTCTAGCAAAGTTGTATTGTAAACACCTACTGATCTTTAGTAATCAAATCTATCACTGAATCTGCCAAGCATCCCTTAAATTATATAGTCTAAGATTATTAAATCATATGGGTATATTCCATTACCTATATGATATCTTTCAGGTTTTTTCACTATATTTATATAAGAATTCCTAAATCGAGCGTATTTGATTCTTTTTTGAAAATGATAGCATTTGAGGTTAATTAGGGAATATTAGTATAATATCTCATAAAGATATTCATAGGCTCGTTTTGCAGCCTCGTTTGGATTATGTTGATAAGGATAAAGTTCTACCGTTACAAATCCTTTATACCCAATTTTTTCAATTGTTTTTAAAACTGATCTGAAATTAATTGATCCTTCACCAGGTATTAGGTGATTGTGTATCCTATTAGTAGCGATATCCGCTAGATGGAAATGCTCAATATATTCACACAACTTGTAAATCATTTCAGTCGGATCTTCACCGACACAATAAAAATGACCTATATCAAAGTTGAGTCTTACATGGTTAGTATTCAAATTTTTAATAAAATTCAAAAACTGATTAGAGTTTTCAAGTAAAAGATCTGGTTCTGGTTCTATAAGTATTTTTATATTCTCTTCTTCAGCAATTGGAGATACTCTATTCAAACCCTCCATGAATAATTTTTCGAGGTATTTTACATTAGTTTTTCTTTCATTGATTGGTCCACCAGGTTCCGTCGACAGATTTTTTGCCCCAATTTTTTTCGCTAGTTTTATACAATTAACGGTATGTGTTATACGTAATTCTCTTGATTCCTTGTCATCTTCAATCCACGACGGATGATAAACATCTGAAATATAATAGAGTGTAAAAGCGTTTAGATTAGAGATTTGAAGTTTAAATTTTGCAATCTGATCTTTAAAGGATTTTATTTCTTTCTCCTGAAAAGTCGGAGGATAGGCATGTGGAAAATCACACAATAATTCTATACCTTCGTATCCGATTTCTGCGATCATCCTTACAGCTTCCTCCAAAGAATATCTTTTGAATGCATTAGTGCTAAATGCCAGTTTCATAGGTAACATCTACCAATCTTAAGGATTCCAAGTCATTCTAGGAGACTGTTTATAGAATTCATAGGCGTTATAGAATGTCACATTTTCGATATCATTATTACTAAATCCTTCTTTTCTCATTTCCCTAGCTACAAGTGGTACGCTGAGTGGATCGGATATCCCCCAGTCAGCTGAACTGTTTATCATAACGCGTTCTGTTCCATATTTTTTTATTATTTTTATAGCTCGCTCAGGAGAGAGTTTAGTAAGAGGATAAACAGTCAGGCCTGCCCATGCACCCATCTCAATTGTTTTTTCAATAGTTTCTTCCGTATTATGATCAATCAGTATCTTTCTTCTCTCATAATTTATTCTACTATTTTCTTCACTGTTCAGAATGCGTTCTATCCTTTTCATTCCTTCCAATTTGTTATTATGTGGAAGGTGAATCATTATCAGCATTTTTTTTGCTGTGGCTATATCCATCTGTTTTACAAAAACCTCTTCTTCCAGGTCATTAATCAAATTATAGCCGAGTTCTCCAACAGCTATTACTCTCTCTCGTTCTAGATATTTTTTCATTGGTTCTAGAGCATCGATTGCCATCGGTCGAGCCAAAGCTTCTTTCGGGTTGACTGAAATGCAAACAAAGTGTTCAATTCCGAATTCTTTAGCTCTTTTTGTTTCAAATGTTATCATATGTTCCCAATAATCTTCAAATGTTCCAATGGAGGTTCTAGGACTACCAAGCCAGAACGAAGGTTGAACTATTACTTCTATACCAGCTTTAGACATAGCATTGTAATCGTCAGTAGTACGTGAATACATATGAATATGAGGATCAAATAATCTGCCCACTTTCTGTCATTATATTAAGCATCTCTTGTATTTTATAGATTTATTTTAGAAGTAATAACATCAACTTGATATCTATGACTGAGTGATCAAATTATTACCGAATAATGAATAGCACAAGTATGAATTGCTTACGTCACCATCTATTTGCATCCTGCTTATAGTCGCATAGTAGCAACATAGATATATAATGCATTTTGGTTATTACCTGTTAATGCAATAACACACAAATCAATTCTCCTTCCTAATTCAAGATTAATATTTTATGTACTAAACTAACAATATTAGTGTATCTACGCTATTAAGAATTAATATTATGCATACATTTATTGTAGAACAAGATAAAAAATTCTTGTTTAACATACTTAAGAAAAAATATTAATTAAGAGGTTCTGGTATCAAGAGAATGCATAGAGGACAAAAAAAGAGCCAACAGCGTTTCGATCAGTCTTTAGCTGTTGATGTAGCAGGTTTACAACTTCGTAATCCAACGATGCTTGCTTCAGGTTTTCTAGGGATTTCTCAGGATATTTTTAATAGGCTCTATCTATCAGGTGCCGGAGCCATTGTAAGTAAATCCATAAGTGTTAAGCCAATTGAAGGCTATCGAAATCCTACTGTTGTCTCTTTAGAAAATAGTAGTTATATAAATGCTGTAGGACTCTCCAATCCTGGTGCTGAGGAATTTTCAAATGAGATAGCTCATAATAAAAAAGTTCCAATCATAATAAGTCTTGTAGGAACATCGGAGATAGAATTTCCGCTTATGTTAAAACAATTTAATCATCTTAATATCATTGGTTATGAAATTAATCTATCGTGTCCTCATGTGGCGAAGATGGGAATGGAAGTAGGTGATGATCCCGAGATAGTTGGCCGTATTGTTAAAACTATCAAATCAAATACCACGAAGCCAGTCATAATAAAGGTTGGAGTTGGATCTACCGATGTACTAAAAATCGCAAAAGTTGCCTTAGATTCAGGAGCGGATGCGATCACTGCAATTAATACTATTCGTGCTATGACAATTAATATAGAAACTGGAATGCCAGTTCTTAGTAACAAAATAGGAGGATTATCTGGTAAATCATTAAAGCATATCGCTATAAGATGTGTCTACGAAATTTCAAAAAATCTTCAAATCCCGGTAATCGGATGTGGGGGCATATTTACTTGGCAAGATGCAGTCGAATTTATGCTTGCCGGAGCATCAATTGTACAATTGGGCAGTGTGATAGGATATGAGGGTATAACAGCATTTAGAAACATTTCTTGTGGCATAAGAAAATATTTAGAAAGTAAAGGTTTTAAGAAAGTAACAGAGATTGTAGGGCTTGCCCACAGATATTAATAAAATAAGGATCGTCGTTATCGACCAAATTGTACAAGAGACTTCTACTATTAGAACTCTTATTTTCAAAGATAATCTTTGTTCCAAGTCTAAACCAGGACAATTTGTTATGGTCTGGATACTGGGAGCAGAAGAATTACCAATGAGCCCTATGTCATGGGATAAAAAAGACTATGCCGCTATAACCATACATAAACAAGGATATGGCTCTACCCAACTTTATAATAAAAGTAAAGGCGAGATGGTTGGAATTCGCGGTCCCTATGGTAATCATTTCAAAGTTAAAAAGGAATCCAGAAAAGTGCTGCTAATTGGAGAGGGAATTGGCCTTATTCCACTATTAAAATTGGCTACAATGCTTAATAAATGCAGAGTAGATACCACTTTGATTATTGGTGCTAGATCCAAAGATGAAGCATTATTCGAAAAACAAGCAAATCATTTTCTTTCGGAAACCATGCACAAACTTGTTGTCGCTACCGAAGATGGAAGCTATGGAATTCATGGACAGGCATCAGATGTCATGGCGCACATTTTAGAGAATGAAAAATTTGATAATGTATATACTTGTGGACCTGAATTAATGATGAAAAAGGTTTTTGACATTGCTTCATCATACTCATTGCCGGTTCAAGCACGCCTCGGACGATATATGAAATGTGGAATTGGTATATGTGGAAGTTGTTGTATTGGAGAACAACTTGTATGTACAGATGGTACTGTATTTAATGAAAAAAAGCTCAAATTTATGACAGAATTTGGACAGACGAGTAGAGATAAATCTGGACGCAAGGCTATGTTATATTATTAGTCCTTATTATTTCCTTAATTGTCTAATCCTATTGCAAAGATCACAATGTTCAGGGCAAGAATCATGAAGACATATAGTTTTCATAGAATTACAGCTAAAGCACCAAATCTGCTTAGAAGATGGCATCTTGATTCATTGATCATACAAGTATTAGTAGTTATAAAAAATAGAAAAGCTGACCACATCGGCTTTTAATTTAACCAAATGTATCGAATCATACAATAATTAAGATTTTTGGATATATATACTAAAGTTCAGTACACTAAAGCACTGTATAGTTTTAATTATTTTCCAGAAGAGCGTATGCACTGTTCAGCTAATTTTCAAATCAAAAATGACTACAATAACTACTAAGAAATAATATACTTAAATTTAGGATAACAACAGTTATAGAATTATAATATCTTAATGGTCCATCTAATATCTAGTTTTTCTTTTCTAATACAAAAGCAGTATTAAATTAACAGCGATGCGATTACCTATCCTCTTATCATATTTTTATTTTTCAAGTCCTTGACAAATAAGTAGACAGATAAAATAGTATTGTTTGTAATAGAAATACTACATAATATAATGTTTTTATTCTTATATATATAAAAATATATATACATATATATCTAGTAAAATAGGAATATGAATAATCGATTTCTTTATTGATATTCTGTCTGATCCAGAATTAGATATCATCGGTTAGTATTTATGTTTTGAGATCTTTTTTCCTTTTATAAAATCCACAAAATAAAAAATATAAGATCTCTCATCTAATTTCAATATCCACGGTATGAAAGAGACACTTTTACTACTTTTTTCGCTTATCTCAAACCCTGACTTTTCCATAAAATTTCTGAAACTTTGAGCATCGAAAATTTCTGTTGGTTTAGGCTCCCTATTAAAATCGTATGGGTCTGTCACTATGACGTCAGCATGTGGTTTTAATAACCAATGGATTGACGATAATAGTTCACTTGGTTTAACCAATTCAATGAGATTGAGTGCAAGTATTAAATCAAATTTCATAGAGTTGAATGGGCTTCGAAGAGAATCTGCTACACAGAATTCGAGATTTCCTTGCTTTGAAGTATACATTCTTTTTCGGGCATCTCTGATGAAGGAAAATGATAAATCAATTCCTATTACAAATGCAAATTTTTTTGCTAGCTGCAGAGTACTATATCCTAAAGAACATCCCATGTCAAGTGCAACACCGTCCATTTTTGTATTTACGCTGTGAATAACCCTATTGTAAAGTTCATTTGGCTTCAACTGCCATCTTAGAGTAGAAAGAAGTCTGTCATCAGAAGAATGATCATATTGTACCCATCTATACGCAATATACCAGATGCCATCTTCTTCATATCTGTTATCCTTAATGGAACTAGAAGAGGAAATCTCACTTCCAAAGTCTTTTAAGTAATCTTTCATTTCTTTTGTTTTGCTATTTACTAGCCACTTACCAAACATAGATCTTCTGCCTTCAGCATACTTTGTAAAGTCGTTTACAACTATTGCAACGCCGTCTATTATCGGATAAATAGCTTCACATTTATTACATTTTAAAAAGCCTTCATTGCATTCGTTCTCTCCACCCATATGGAGAGGTTCCAAACTAAGACGTATCTGTTTATCACGATGATTTAGACATACTAAATGGTGTGAGAATTGAGTTTTCATTATTGATTAGTAAAATTAGAGTAGTCAATTATAAACTACATCAAATTGTCTATTGGGAGCCTGTATGTATATCAACGGAAAAAAATGGAATATATGTGCAATTCGTCTCTTTGTAAAAGAATGTAACTCATCTCAATATACTACTCAAATATATATATATATATATATATATATATATGTCTCAGTCTTGTTGTCGACACATATTGTTAGTTTTTACATCACAGTTGTATAAGAGAGCTTTCGTCCGAATCACCATTTTACTTTGTATATAATATATTGAATATATCTATATTTCTTAGCAAAATTTACTTTATTTTCATCTGACAAGTCACGATATATATTATTTAATAGTATTTTATGTAATATTTGTTTTTGTCATAATAAAAGTAAAATACTACCTTCACGTATAATTAATTATGTCACTAAAAAATTACTCATCAAAAAAATGGATGTTTAGAGTGACAAAGTTTAGAATGATGGCTGCATATGGACTTATAGCTGGATTTGTATCATCTCTTGCTATTAGTGCATTACTATTGCTGGTGGAGAAGGCTATTTCTCTTCCCATCGGTACATTTTATCTTATGATATCATCAACATTTATAGAATCACAAGATTATTATTCTTTGGATAAAATTATCTTTGGATTTATACTGCACATAATAGCAGGAAGCATTATCGGACTAATTATGTGTATACCATTTATTGTATTTAAAGATAAGTATGTTAGATCTGTACAAAGGTATGCAGTTCCATATGGATTAGGATTTGGGTTTGCACTATGGTCAGTTCTTTTTATTCCAATAACACTTTGGATAATTCTTCCTATACTAGATGCTAGCCAAGAGAGAACTGTAATACAGGAAGTGCCAGCACAAGTGGATGTAATGTTCACAACCGACAGGGTAGCGATGTTAGTGGACAGAATAATGATTGGAGCAGTAGCTTTCAACATGTTGTATGGTTTATTGGCAGCAATAATAATAAAGACATTGTATGAAGAGTCTTCAAAGAATAAACCTAACATTATATAGTATATGTATTATCTAAATAAGTTGGCGATATTATAGACAACTTGTTGGCAATTCAATAATAGAACGGCTATTGCAGATTATACTCTCTAAGTAGTACTTTATCTTTTGCTTCACCTGATTTATAATTGACATGGTTGAAAAACTAACGGTAGAAACTAGTAAATGCATAGGATAATATACAGACTCATTTAAACTAAATCTTTTAATTCTTTAAACACAAATTTGAAGAAATTATGAAAAGGTTATAATATTAATCCGTCCAAATTATAGATGATTTTATTTGATGGTCAATATTGTACATATCAATTTAAATGCTCGGGGTGGAAGCGAACGTCTAGCATTAGCGACAATCCGTGCTCTTAAAGAAGTTAATGATATAGATATTGATATTGATCTTACTACATTGCAAAAACCAGATGTACATAAAATAGAGGGAACCTATGGTAAAACAGGTCTCATGGCTGTTTGCAATATTAATAGAGTCAATGTCATACCATCTATAGAAAACGTGCATTTGAAAAAAAATTATGATCTAATTATCAATACACATGGCGACATGTTTCCATTTTCACAGAAAGGTTTCTCTAAAGATAATGTTATTATCTACTGCCATTTCCCTCTTGCAAAATATCTTATTGATGTAGAAAATGAAGAATACAGCAGACTGATCTATGGACAACGATTCTCGGACATAGTTGAATATAAGAAACATCTTCATTCAGCAAGAAACGCGTACATCGATATGATTAAAAATTCAACTGTCTTGACAAACTCAGAGTATAGTCGCAAGGCTATACACAAGACATTTACAATAGATTCTACTGTTTTGAGTCCTCCTGTTGATGTGGATTTATTTCGCAGAGCTGTTCTTTTTTCCTCAACGAATGTGAGAGATGATACAATTTTAGTAATATCTAGATTTCATCCAAGTAAAAAGGTAGAGAATGCAATTAGACTTGCAGAATTATTAAAACAAAACGGGATCGGGAGAAGTATGAAAATTGTTGGAAATCTCTCTCCACGTATGATCGGCTATTATACTTATCTGAAAGAGATGGTCCAAGATAAACATTTATCGGATTATGTGACTTTTCAGGTTAATGTCAGCTTTAACAAACTACTTTCTCTAATGTGCGAGTCTAAGGTATACTTCCACCCGCTACCAGGAGAACCTTTTGGAATATCTACTGTAGAAGCAATGAGTGCAGGATTGATTCCAGTCGTTCCAGATTTAGGAGGGCATACAGAGTTCGTACCGTTGAGGTATCAATTCCGTACCTTTATAGAAGCTATAGAATCCATTGCAATAGCCATGGATGCATCTTATTCCGAAAGAATAAGAATCAGTGATTCAGTAAAAAAATTCTCAACATCTAATTATATAAAGCATTTTCAACAGATTGCAAGGAAATTGTTAATAAGTGCAACAAAAACAAACTCTAAAAATTTAAAAAGTGTTTCTCCAATTGTCTCTTAGATTAAAATTAGAATAAGAGGCATATAGCAAAGAGAAAGTTAAAGATTAGAATAATAAACCCTTCCGAAAAGTTCCAATATTTTTATTTTAATCTTGTTAGAAATAGAATTAGTTTCAAAAGATTTATTTAACAAGATCAAAAATAAGTGTATTAATTCGTTGTCAGTTATCTTCATATTTCAAATGACAAGATATTTTAAAATGCTAAAAAAATAATAATGCCTCGTTTAGATGTTTTGATTACTTGAGGGATTGTATGACATGCTATAAAACCAATTACTACTTATAATATGTAATTACATAAGCATATTCGCTTGTTACAACATGAGCATCTACTGTTGCTTTGCAAGTATTTGCATTTTTTATTATGGGTCTCACAGGTTAGCAGCCTACTAGCGCCCTCTAAATCCTCATTTATAATTTGCATTTGCATCTAATGTTATCTAATTCGTATCGGTTAAGTTGATGTACAAGCTAATTTAGAGAAAGCAGCTAAAAAAAATCTACAAAAAGTAATTAGCACAATTATATTATTTCTATTCCTGATATAGATATACGTATGTATGTATATATATATGTGCTTGTATGTATTTGCACGTTTGGATTACTTAGGTAGATAAAACAAAAACAAATATTAATCAAACGGAACGTGCTTGTTTAACTCTTTTACAACATGATACATTCGCTGATAAGAAAGTTCGAGATTTTGTTGTTGTTCTAGAATGGATTTTGTCTTTAGAACATGAGCTTTAAGTTTGATTTCATCTCCTTCGAAAATTAATTTTGCAATTTTATTCGCATTGTTTACGTAATTTTGAATATACCTCCTAGTTGATGGATTTTCTGATAGAAGTGCTACTATAAGGTCGGGCGCATCAGTAAAAATACTTCTACAAAGCAGCGATTGTAGTTCGAAAGTTGTTCCTGAAACTTTTTTTAGCAAATCAAAATTTTCCTTTGACAAAAAACTACCAAATATTATGTTTATGTAATGGGTTAGCCCCAGCACTAATGCAATTAAATCATCGTGGATTGTAGGGCTTGGAAGGACCGTGATTAATGCATCCTGAAAGAGATACTTGGAGATCGATGTTTCTTCCTTTTCGTCTCGAACCGGAATTATTAAAATATTCATATTTTTTATATCTTCTGCACCAGGTCCGAACATTGGATGTACACATAATGTTCTAATCTCACTTGAAATTTTTTTCAATGCTTTAAAAG
Organism: Nitrososphaeraceae archaeon; assembly: GCA_035642715.1. Lineage (GTDB taxonomy): Archaea > Thermoproteota > Nitrososphaeria > Nitrososphaerales > Nitrososphaeraceae > JAJNBK01. The sequence continues at coordinate 14,860 of DASQRW010000232.1, forward strand.
ATTTATATTTAACAGATGAGATTTCAGCAAGAATAGCTCCTGGTTTCATTCTTGAGGCACATTGCTTGAGTGTTGATGGAATATTTCTGATCGGAACACAAATAAACACTATATCTGCGTTCCCAACACAATCATCAATGCTATGGCAAATTGCAGAATTTTCTAGATCACAATGAAAACTCGGATTAATATCATAAAGAAGAAGACGGGCATTATTTCTCTTGGAGAAATACTTAGTAAACCAAGATCCCATCTTACCGCCCGCACCTATAACGGAAATCTCCTTTATCATATGATATTCCTTCATCATAAAGCAGATGATAATACTTCCAATCCCTTTTCCAGGACCTCTTCCGTCTGACATGCAGAGATTCTAATGAATCTTTTATATGATTCTCCAAACCCACTTCCAGGAGCTATAGCCACACCGAGGTCAAGTAGTTTATTTATAAGAACAGTATCATCATCCATCCCTTCTCTAAGTTGCGGATAAACATAGAGTGCTCCATCTGGATCTACAAATGGCAGCGACATTTTTTGTAATCTATCACAGACAAATCCTAATCTTCTCCTCATCATTTTCACATTTTCGTTTAGACTCTTATCTTCTATTGCCGCCAATGCAGAATACTGCATTGGCTCAGCTACACTTGTTAGCGCAACAGCTTGAATCGCGCTCATCTTAGCAATTATCTTCTTATTAGATATTCCATATCCAACTCTAAACCCTGTCATAGCATGACCTTTTGAAAATGATGATATCATTATGCTTTTATCATAACCGTATTCTAAAATACTTTTGAATCTATTGAAAGAGTAATCTGAATATACTTCATCACTGAGAACATAAAGGCTATAATCTTTAGCCACGTCTATGATTCTCTGCGTAGCATTATCATTTAGAATCTTGCCAGTAGGATTATTGGGATAATTCAAAATTATCATTTTTGTATTGTTGTTTATCATCTCTTCAAGTCGTTTTAAATCAGGATTCCATTTTTCTTTTAATGTAGTTTTTAGTATTTTGGTCTTTGCTCCTATAAAATCTGCGCACTCTCTATAGGCAGGCCATGCAGGCTCTATATAAATGACTTCATCTCCAGACTTTACTAACGAAACAATAGCTGAGAACACAGCAAATCTTCCTCCTGGAGTAACTATAACTTGTTCATCTGTAATGCCATTTTCTACTTTTTTTGCAATAGCTTGCCGCAATTTTGGAATACCTCTAGTTTCAGTATAATGATATTGTCGAAGGTCGTATATTCTACCAAGAGCTTTTTTTACATTCTTTGGCGGCAAATAATCAGGTTCTCCTACTTCCAAATGAATAATGTTTTTTCCCATTGCTTGAAGCTGTTTTGCTTTCATAAAGATACTCAGATGAGTTTGTCTTTGTTCATTATCGGTTTGCTGTACATTTTGTAATCTCACTGATTCAGTTAACAAGATGTTTAGTAATCTTCCAGAGAATTCTGAGTTCATCCCTATTTCATCTGCAATTTTTAATGCGGAATTTCTGAGGTCACTTTCAACCTTTTCGTCTTCTACTTCGATATTGTTCTTGGTTTTGATCTCTCCAATCTGCTTTGATATTTCCATTCGCTTTTGGACTTTGTGGATTATATCTGCCGTTATATCACGAATTTCAAAGCGTAGCCTATTTAGATCATCATCATTTTTGTTCGTTTATCATATCACCTCTTTAAGACCAGTGGAATAAATCCAGCTCTTATTGCATGATCCGCTAAAACCATGGATACTACAGATTCTACTATTGGTGGCGCCCTCGGTACTACGCATGGATCGTGCCTTCCTGGTACATTCAGCTTGGTTTCTGAACCATTAGAAACATCAATTGTTTTCTGAGTTTTTGCTATTGACGCAGCAGGCTTAAAGGCTATTCTTATAACAATTGGCATACTATTTGACAATCCACCCAAAATGCCACCTGAATTATTAGTCTTTGTAACTATTTTATCACCTACTTTAATATACAGATCATTATTTTCAGATCCTCGTCGTTTTGAGCCGTCAAAACCTGACCCAAATTCGATAGCCTTTACTGCAGGGATACTAAAAAGTGCCTTACTCAGATCAGACTCTATCGATCCGAATATAGGTTCACCAAGCCCTATTGGTAATCCAGTGCTAATGCATTCAACGACACCTCCTAGCGAATCTCCATCTTTTCTTGCCTCCATGATTGCAGATCTCATATATTCTGCTGATTGCATATCTGGACATCTTACTTCGTTTGTATATCTGTTCTTCTTTATCTCTTCTAACGTCAAGTTCTTAGCCCTAATACCTCCAATTTCTATAGTATATGCAGTTGTTTGTATTCCTAGGCAATAATCTAATAATTTTTGAGCAATAGCTCCTGACATTACTAGCGTAGCTGTCAATCTTCCTGAAAATCTTCCACTTCCCCGATAGTCTGCAAAGCCGCCATATTTTATCATCGCTGGATAATCCGAATGTCCTGGTCTTGGTATTGTTCTGATTAATTCATACGACCTTGAATCTAAATCTTTATTCCATATGACCATACAAATTGGGGCACCGGTAGTAAACCCATTGAAAACTCCTGATATTATTTCGACTTTATCTTCTTCTTTTCTTTGTGTAGTAATGATAGACTGACCTGGTTTTCTCAGATCTAGCTGCAACTGAATATCTGATTCTGTAAGTGGCAATCCTGCAGGGCAGCCATCCACTACCATACCGATACACTTACCATGACTTTCGCCAAAACTCACAGCTACAAAACGATCGCCGACTATATTTCCAACCATGTTATGAGTACTGCTGCAATGTTACTGTTATTCTCTATATTGGCTTTTTGGCATAAGTTCTTAATTAGAGCTGTGATTTTGTGATTATTAATAAGCAAATAACGAATATTTCAACAAATTTGTGTTCAGATAAAGTTATTTAATTATAAAGGTTATAAAGTAGGAAATTTCTTATTCTGTATCTAAGAGGGACTTATATCTGCTCCGAGATTTACCATATCTTGAATGAAATTTGGATAGGATACATCTACTGATTCAGCTCCTGTAACTAGAGATTTTTCAGTTAGCATTGATGCAATAGTAAATGCCATAAATAGTCTATGATCATTATAAGCTTCAACTGAGGCGTTCTTTATTACCGGCGGAGGGGTTATAGTTATCTCATTCTCTAGCTCTTTGACCTTTGCACCAAATTTTGCTAATTCAATTGCAATATTTGAGACTCTGTCGGTTTCTTTTAATCGAGCATGAGCAATTCCCATTATTCTAACGGTTTTTGTAGATTTTAACGCTAATATAGATACTACTGGCAATAGATCTGGACTATTAGTCAGATCGAAATTACCCCCGCTAAGATTGCTAGATCCCTGAACGATTACCTCGCCCTTCTGTCTATCTACCTTGATCTTACCTCCCATGGATTTAATAATCTCAATTATATATGAATCTGCTTGAGGAAAAGAGAAATTGATTCCTTGTATGGTAAGACGATTTCCAGCAAGTACTCCTGCTGCTATAATTAATGCTGCAGTAGAAAAATCAGCAGGAATGTCAAAAAAAGTTGACTTATATTCATCGTTGCATATATGATACTCTAAAAATTTGTTTCTCTGCTTTAGAGTAACACCAAATGCTTTCATGATAGCTAATGTCGCATCAATGTATGGAGCAGATACTTGACCCCCTTCAACTTTCAAAGTGACGTCTGTATCTGCATATATGCATGGTATTAAAAGAGCAGAGATAAATTGGCTTGAAATACTCCCGTCAATCACCGCTGTCCCTCCCTTTATGCCACCTCCTCTAACTATAAGAGGAGGAGTACCGTTCATTTTGGTAGAATAGCATTGAACTCCCAATTGTTGCAAGGCATCCAACATCGGTTGCATCGGTCTTTTCCTTAGACTTTCATCTCCTGTCAATACAGTATATCCTTTATTTACCAATGCAGACATGACGGTTAGAAAACGAATAGTAGTTCCTGAGTTCTCGGCGTTGACAATATTATCGGGAGGATCAAATCTTCTTTTTCCTTCTATCCTTAACGTATTATTATTATGGATAATATTTGCCCCTAGGGATCTACAGGCAGTAAGAGTTGCAAGGGTATCTCTAGCAATCAATATATTTGTAATAATAGATTGAGCTTCAACAAGTGAAGCGATAGCGATAGCACGATGTGTATAGCTTTTGCTTGATGGACATCTAATAGTACCATTAATTTTTGATCTCTTTATTTGAACATTAACCAACTAATTTTTCTACACTTGCCTTTTCATTATTGACAGTAGAAACTAAGATATTACCACTGAACTTTGAAAATGCGGATTTAACGTTTGTTAAACTGTCCTTATAGCATACAGCAGATATTGAAGGTCCGTTTCCAGAAATACTGGCAGATAATGCACCTTCTTCTAATGCAGAGAGTATGGGCTCATAGTTAGTGCTAAATGCAGCAGAAGTAAGGATACCATTCATTTTCATGGCTTTCCAATATTCACCTTTTTCGGCTATTTTAAAAGCATCTAAAAAAAGATCTGACAATATCTTCAACTTATAGATCCTTCCTCTTTGGATATTATACGGAAGAAAAATTATTACATACAGGTCATCTTGAACCCTTTCTCTCCGAATCAATTTGTTTAGGTAATTATCGGTTATAACAAAACCTCCAAAGTAACAAGCTGTAGAATCATCATAAGCTCCCGTAACCGTGACCTTCGCGTCTCTTGACGCTCTTACAGCCGACTCCAGAACCGAGTAATCATCTATTTCATCTTTATCGATCATACAACATGCAAGTGCAACCGCATTAGAAACTGCGCTTGAGCTTTTCAATCCCCATCCTGCAGGAATATCTGAGGATATCTTTATAGATATCGAATTGTTGTCAATTATGTCTTTTGGAATAGTGTAGTGAATGATATTGTTTATTAATTTGTCTGCTTTATTATTGGGAAAATTTATCCCCTGACCATCATTTATTTTTACCTCAGCTACAACTTTTAAGGAAATTCCTAACGCAGATCCCTTGCCGGTCGCAATAGCATTAACGATAGATATTGCCCCATGCATATTGGCTTTAACGGTAACCTTCATACAGGTCCTCCGATACCTCCAACTAATGACTTTTTCATTATCTGGCGCGGAGCTTGCAGATTGGTCCATATCTCGAAAGCTCTTGCACCTTGCTCAAGCAGCATTTCATATCCATATACCACCTCTGCTTCAGCATATTTTGCATTTTCGAGTAAATTAGTGGTAACCGGCTTATAGACAAGATCATAAACAATGGTGTTCTTGCTTATATATTCATAATCTATTAGGCTTTGTTCATCATTCATTCCAATAGGAGTTGCATTTATTATCAGATGCGATTTGACAGCAATATATTTGATATTTTCCATTTCTCTAACTTGACACTCTAAGCCAAGGTCCTTACCTTTTTTTGCTAATTTGTGAGCTTTTTCCTGTGTTCTATTAGAAATTATTATTTTGTTTATTCCTTTCTCCTCAGACAGCGCAGCAATTACTGCACAGGCACTTCCTCCAGCTCCTAATAAAAGAATATCTATCCCATTAAAATTTATATTCCGTTTTCGCAATGGTTCTATAAACCCGAAGATATCGGTGTTATATCCTTTTAAAATCCCATTCACGTTATGTACGGTATTTACCGCAGTCGCCTTTACAGCACTAGAATCAAGATTATCAATATATTTTAATACATCTACTTTATGGGGTATTGTGACATTGAAGCCTGATATTCCTACTGCCCTCAAGGCATTTATTGATTCTTCCAGTTGTCCCTTTGGAACTCGAAATGCAATATACGTACAATTTAGACCTAATGAGTTGAAGGCAGCATTCTGCATAGACGGAGACAAGGAATGATAAATAGGATCTCCAATTATACAATATGTCTTAGCTTGACTTTGCATTGGTGGTTTGGCTTAACTGATCATTAATTCTGTCATATAACTTTCTCATTTGTTTAATGGTCAATTGACCAGGAGATATGGCTTTTTCTAGAGAAGCATAAGTAAATGGAGCATTTCCAATAATCACACATAATACCCTAGATATTACACCCGCATCGCCCATAGCAAATGCTATCAAATTTAATCCCAAAGCATTTTCATATAAGTCGAGCAAACGCAAAGAATCTACAGTTGTTTGTGCAGTTGTAACCATCTTAATGTTTTGGCTATATGTTCTCATTTCGTATAAAACTTTTTTAAGTTCAGCATCTGGTGGAGTTTTTTCAAAATCATGCCAAGAAATCAATAATGAGATATTTCGTTCTTTCAGATAATCCGCAAAATAAGTGTTATCTTTAATTGTATGTAGTTCTACATCTAATAGCATTGGTTTTGAAGCAGATAATTTCTTTAACCAAGCAATTCTTTCAGAAATATTTCCTTTAAACTGGCCGCCCTCATCAGGGGCTCTCAGAGTATAGACAGCTTTTTTATTTATCATATTAGCAATACTCATCGCTTGATCCATGTCAGATAAATTCAGAAAGTCAAAACGAATTTCGACATAATCTGCTCCGTAATTAAAGGCCTGATTTATTTGTCTTTTTAGTTGTTCTATATCATAAGCCGCTATCGATACACATATTCTACTCAAACAGATACCGTATGATAAAAGTAAAATTAATTGCTTTTGAAAGGATATTAACTTTAAGACTAGACATTTTCTCTTAACCTTCTCTTATCCCACTCCAGCGGGAGGTTTACTCGTCTCGCCATGTTCTATTCTTTTATGACTATTCAATTCTTCAATACTATCAAAATTTCTCCCACAAATATCACATCGGTATGATCTAGGTGATTTTCTATTTGACGATGTAGCCGCAGCCATAACTGTATTTGAAGGAATAACTAATAATTAAATGTGAAAGATTAGTGGAGGCGGTGGATATGATGTGACGGAATTTTCTTCCAATTCGCTATTAAGGCCTCTGGTCTTATATGTAAAGATTCATCATTCAGTCTTCCCTTGGCCAATTTTGTATATTCCTTAACTGTGTCTATTCCTACATATCGGCGTTGAAAATGAAAAGCTACCTTAGTTGTTTGCCCGCTTCCGTTGAAGGGATCGAGGATAATATCACCCTCATATGAATATAATTTCATCAGTCGATATGGTATTTCCTCGGGAAATGGACATGGATGTTCTATATATCCTGGAGGTACAGGAGCAATATGCCATATTGAGTTTGCAATTTCTTTTGTCCATTCTTCATGTGTTGCTGGAAGCGTTTCTAAACGCTGTGTTCTACCGCTATTAACGTCTCCTTTTCTTAACACAAGAATAAATTCATGCATAATATTAGCCCTGTAATACTTTGGATATGGATTGATGACAAAGGATCCATAACGGTTGGTACCACCAGTAACCTTGTGCCATATAATTTCCTCATGTAGGTTCCAATTACCAAATGGCTGTATAAGCCTTGATAAAAGCATATGAGGCAAGGGTAATAATGTTCCATTAGTCACTTCATTGGCAATAACTATGCAGCAGTATCCTCCATTGTTTGTCACTCGATACACTTTATCATTAAAAATTTCTACCATGTCCCCAAGGTATTCATTAGTCTCTAATTTTGTTCGACCTCGGTAATATCCACCATTTCCAGATACGTGCATATTATAATCAATAGCATTTCTATATGGTGGTGAAGTAATAGTCAGTTGAATTGAATTAGCTGGAATTCTAGATAAAATTTCTTTACAATTGCCTGTAATTATTTCGTTAACAATGTTTTGTTGAACTAGCATTAACTAAATGCTATAGATTTATCAATATCCTGTATACTTTAAAATAATGAACTTTCTGATAAAGAAATATTATTTTCCAAGCCTGTCAGTCTTTTCTATTTCTCTACTATGAATTCTTTTACTTCCATTCCAAAATGCCTACCTGAGGGAGGTTTGATATAACAGAGTATTTCATCGCCTACTCTCGCATCTGTTACTGGCAATAGCGTACCATCACTTTTTATAAATCTTATTGTCTCCGCATTCTGCAAAATTATAGTTCCAGTCTCATCTTCTACATCTGCTCTTATTAATCTTAAAGGACGGGTTTCAATTTTTGATCTTCCTACAGTAACACGTCTCGAACTGCCATTATTTTTAACTATTAATACCTCACTTCCTGCTTCTATTTCTGAAAGGTATTTAGTTTTTCCATCAGGCATTACGGTATAACAATATACTGCGCCTGCATTTACCCGAAACGGTCTTGGAGATGTAAATGAGGATCCCACCGATTCGTTATGAATAAGGAATAAAAAGTTAGACTTACTTCCAATAAGCATACCTTCCCCTACTTGGAGCATTGACGTAGTATCTACACAGACTCGTTCGCCCGTCCCTACATCTCTTACATCTAAAATCTTCGCTGATTTAATTGGAAAAACAAAAGCCTCTAGATAATTCCTTAATTCATCTATTTCCTTTTCATTATCAGTTGAGAATATCACTCCATCTACACCCAATTCTAAAACTGAAAACATTGTTCTGGTCTCTTCTGCATTTTTAATAGTAGTATAGACTTTAGTATTTGATTTATGGAGTTTAGCGATCACATTTTCTAAAGGTATTATCTTCCAATCCTCTGCTTCGACAATCACAAAGTCTGCACTAGCTTGAGAAGCTCTGCCAATTTCATCAATGTCATCATTATTTGAAATTCTTTTGAGAAATCCTGCAACTTTCCCAACAGACTTAAGCTTTTGTATTTCCGCAATTGTTTTGCATATAACTAAATCTGCATCAGGTGACTCAAAAATTGTTTTGAAATTCTTTGCTTGTACAAATTTTGGATCTGCTTTTATAATTGTAATATCATTTAATCTAGATAAAAACAAATCTAGATTAGGTGGTGAAACCGTCGGATTAATAATAATCTCTTTACTCTTTGTATTTTGCAAGATGTCTTAACACCTCTTTTGTATTGATGCCTTGTACGATCACTTTATGTAGTGCATTTACAATTGCTGGCGGGTTTTGATGTTGGAATATATTACGACCAAATGTAACGCCTTTCGCACCTGCTTTCATTGCTCCTGCGCACATCTCGATTATTTCTTCATTAGTATTTGCCTTTGGTCCTCCTGCTATCACAACAGGCACAGGACAGCTTTTTATTACTCTTCTGAAAGAATCACTATCACCAGTGTATACTGTCTTAACGATATCAGCTCCTGCCTCTGCACCTATTCTCGCTACGTGGGCTACAATATCAGGATCATAAGGGTTCTTGACATTCTCACCCCGCGGGTACATCATTGCTACGAGTGGTACGCTCCACTCATCACATTTGTCAGAAATCGTCCCCAACTTCTGGAGCATCTCGGGTTCTTCCTTCGATCCAATATTAATATGAATTGATACAGCATCGGCCCCTAATCTCAATGCTTCTTCTAAGCTTCCCATTAAAATCTTCCTGTTTGGGGCAGGCCCAATAGAGGTACTTCCAGAGAAATGTACAATCAAACCTATTTTCGGAGGTCTTGGCATAGTCTTTATAACTCCTTTGTTAACAAGAACACAAGTTAAACCTGCATTTTCACATTGGTATATCATATCGTGAATATTCTCTAACCCTTGGATAGGACCATTGCTAATCCCATGATCCATAGGAATGCAGAGCATCTTTCCCTCCTTTAAGATTCTAGCCAGTCTTATGTCTCTGCCAAAAACCATATTTAACAAGAGCATCTTGCAAACTTACTTAAAAAGTGATATGTTTCTATAGTAAGACGTGGATAAATTATATCTCATCTCGCCTCTCTCAATATATGGTAACCCTTAGCGAGTCTTATGCAGCGTAAAAATAATATATCAAATGTATATATATGTGTGTGTATGATTCTATAATAGCCATCAATTTTGCATTTAATCTTCCTATTAGACGAGCATATATGATAGAATGCAAGTGGTGAGATATTCATATCTCCAAATTTACAAATTTAGCAAAGATTACCAGCCAGCCCATGTGAATTATTTAAACCTATATAGTATATATATATGCGTAATGCTCCGTGTAGATTACTTGCAGATATTAGAATGATATACGTATAGATATCTATGATTTATTTTCTTTCTATCTAGACAGCTTCTATTTTAAGAAGATAGTGCATTTATCTCTATGTGGAATCCTTGATAGAATAAAGAGAAAATTATCATAAGAATAAAACAAGAAACCCGATTAAATAAGAAAATAGCAAGATTATAGTATTGGCATAGATCATAAAGATCAGACTAGGATCTCAAATAAATTAGGATTGGATGTGCTAATATCTATTATTACTATCTGTTAATCAGATATCATCATATCACCATTATCTAACTATCTTCAAATGCAATCACCAAGTTTACATATAGGCGGCATCTCTTGCTTATGTAAATTCTTTTGAACCATACTAACTATTTTTTTTACATTTTTTGAGTCATAATTGTCAAGAGAATTAGTTTCCAAATGCTGCAGGATCTCATCTATCTCCTCGTAAGATATTCCAATTTCATCTTCCGCTGTTTGACCCTTCCACATCCTAGGACTACTTTTCTTTTTTAAAATCTGATAAGAGACATGCAAAAACTTGCCTAATTCTCTAACTTCTGTTTTGTAAAGATCAGCCATTGGTTGGATGTCCGCTGCACCATCTCCGAATTTTGTGTAATATCCTAGCTTTAATTCGCTCTTATCGGAAGTACCTAAAACTAAAAGATTCCTTATTCCCGCATAGTAATATATTATACTCATCCTTAGTCTAGAGGTAAAATTTCCTTGTGCTAGTTTATCTTTAGGAAGGTACTGCATTATATGGCTTTTTGTCTTACCTATTTCAATAATCCTATATTTTATCTTGAGGATCTTCGCAAGTTCTCTGGCATCATCCACATCACTTTTGGGAGTGATTTTTGAATCTGGTAATATTAAACCGAACACTCCTAGAGGACCTAGTGCTCTTACTGCTAATGTGGCAGATACGGATGAATCCAAACCACCGCTGAGTCCTATTACAATTCCATATGCGTTACGTTTTTTTACTTCATTACTAATAAAATCTATAATAGTATCAGACACTTTCTGCAATTTCATAATATTTTGAAATATTTCGCATAATATATTTACTCTCCTTCATAAAGATTTCTGTTGTATAATTTACACGATTCATTGTTTGTTTGATTATCTTATCCCTTTGTGCTCTATATCTTAATTCTGTTCTCTCTACAGAAATAATCTAAAACTGCCCCTTTAATCTCCTTCGGCTGTCTGGCATCTATTAAATTCGATTTATCTCGCTTTCAGAATTTAAGTTTATAATTGTAACAATCATAGCGCTATTTTCGATTATCTTGCGTATAGTTTAGACTTCCGTTAATTTGCTTTCATCAAAAGATCTAGAATGTTCCCAACAAGATCTAAAATAATCTAGACACCATTCATGGAATAAACCATTATCTATACTTGTGCATTTACTAAAAAACATCGAATTCATATCTATTTGTCCTTTTGAATCCTTAAACATCACAGTGGCTTGTTTTTCATTCAGAACAACTGCTACTTGTATGCTATCGATCATCCTCCTTTCAACTAATCCTGTTTTTAATAGTTCATAGAATCCACTTCTTTTTAACAGGTCAGTTCGCTTCTTTGGAACTATCGCTTTTTGTGGGAGTATATATCTGAATTTGATGTGGCTTTCTTTTACTTGAGATACTACTGTTTCAATTAATTCTAAGGGTATCTGTGGCAACATTCCATAAATATACTCATTAGATTCAGTATATAGCTGCTTCCAAGACTCAATAACAGCAACTAGTCCAGATATGTACTGACAATTGTTTAATGCCCCGATTCTTTGGATAAATTTTATCGATATCTCACCTAATGTGTGGTCAGAAAAGTATTCTTTATTCCTAGAAAGAAAGTAAAAGGTGGAGATTTGTTTAATGATAGTCGATCCGAAAGTTGTGAGCGAAAAAATACCTTCTGCACCTTTGTGAATTAACCCTGCAGCTACTAATCTGTTTATGTTTCTATGAACCTCCTGAATGGTCACATTTAGATCCTTTGCAAGGCTAGAAATTTTGGTATTCTGCACACTCAATTTAAACAATATAGATAATCTTTGAGAACTACCAAGCTCGATGAATGTTTGCTCTGTATTGGTAAATGACGATCTATGCTTTTTTACATGATTGACATTTTCGGAGCCCATATCTTGCTATATTCTATAGAAGATTTATTACCTTTATCTAATCTTTTGTAATTTAGCAGTTTCTAACATTAATAAAGTTGATCGCGATGAAACAAGTCGAGAAGATTGACAAATAAACATGCTACCTATAACGATGTCGGAATTGATCTAAAAAGAATTCGTAAATCTCAACAATCTATTGGTGAGTTAATTTCCTTGACTCATTCTTTTATAAGAAAAGGCAAGGTTCTTTCTGGATTTGGACATTACGCTGGGCTAATAGAAATAGATTCTAACGTTCTTGCTCTTCATTCAGACGGCGTAGGAACCAAAGTAATTATTGCTCAACTGATGGATTCTTTTGATACTGTTGGAATAGACTGTATTGCAATGAACGTCAATGACATTATATGTATTGGAGCCCAGCCACTTGCCTTTATTGACTATATCGCATTAAAGTCTTCGAACGAAAATATCATAGATGAGATAGTCAAAGGTCTTGTTGAGGGAGCAAAACAATCTGAAATAGCAATAGTGGGTGGAGAAACAGCGATATTGCCTGATCTAATTTCCGGACCCGGGAAAAATGCATTCGACCTTGCAGGAATGGTATTAGGTATAACTTCTAAATCCCAACTAGTTTTAGGAGATAAAATTAAGGTAGGTGATGTAATTTTAGGAATAGAAAGTAGTGGTTTGCACTCGAATGGTTATTCATTAGCTCGCAAAATTTTGCTATCAAAATATTCAATAGAAGACAAGCCGGAATATATAACACGCACTCTTGGTGAGGAATTGCTTGTTCCAACTAGAATTTACGTCAAACCTATAATGGAGATCTTAGAAGGAGAAATTATAGATGTTGATGGCTTGGCTCATATCACAGGCGGTTCTTTTACAAAATTATCTCGTTTAAGTAAGAAGGTAAGATTTAACCTTAATCAATTACCTAATCCTCAAGGGATCTTCAAACAGCTCCAAGTAGATGGTCATGTCAAGACAAAAGAAATGTATAAAACATTCAATATGGGTATAGGATTTTGCATTATCATCCCAAAAAATTCAGTTGACCGGATCATGGCAATAGTTGAAAAACACAGGATGAAGTGTATGCAAATAGGAATGGTTGATCAGAGAGGAAAAGGAGAGGTGATCGCTCAGTTAGACGGAAGAAATGTAGAGTTATTAAATAATTTGTAATGATAGCTGATAAAATGTCTCAGAAAGTGATCAGTAGTGTCCAAGGCTTTAGACAAGGCTACTAAATAAGTTTGTATTAGACAGAACGATGAAATAATATGAGAATAAACACTTCGATACCGCTATACCGGTAGAGGCTTTTTCTTCAAAATTTTACTAATGTCTTATTCTTTGTATAAAAAAATGGTTAGAAATTTATATTATTATTATTATTTAATCATAGTATATGCTAAATATTCTTTAAGTATGTTCTTTCTCAATACAGCTTTAATTACAAGTTGATCATATAGTTAAATAATCTATAGAATACTCTATGTCTATGCTTCAGGATAACTTTTTCTATTGCATAATAAAAGATATATCCAGTCGATTCTATCAAATGACACGGATTCCTGAAATTCTGTACATAGGTTATACTGGGAAATAAAAAACTATATGCTAACCAATATACAAAAACTAATATTCACTTCTGCTTTTCTTTCAAATCAATGCAAACACAATATGGTTTTACTTCAACTTCCACTTATGAACAGGCTTGCCAAACGATAGCTAAAGAAGTTCAACAAAAGAATGATCTTTCAGCTAAAGCCATATTGAATATTATAAGAAGAATATCATCAAAATACCATCTCAATAAATTACCAAAAAATGAAGATATTATAAAATATCTTTCTGATGACAGTCACTATCGCAACCTTTTGAAGGTAAGGCCGAGAAAGTCGGCTTCAGGAGTAATAGTAGTTGCGGTGATGCCAAAGCCATTTGGATGTCCGCATGGAAGATGTATCTATTGCCCTGGAGGAATTGAATATAATACACCGCCAAGCTATATAGGATCAGAACCAGTAACAAAAACAGCTCAAAAATTTGATTACGATCCTTACAATCAAATTCAATCTAAGATTAATCAGCTGTATTCTAAAGGACATAACCTCGGAAAGGTAGAAGTGGTAATAGTGGGTGGTACTTTTCCATTCATGCCCTTAGAATATCAGAAAGAATTTGTAAAATCTTGTTTTGATGCTCTAAATGGTAGTAGATCGTCTTCCAATCTACAAGAAGCAATTAATGCTAATGAAAATGCGTCCATCAGATGTGTCGGCTTGACGGTTGAAACCAAACCTGATTACGGTAAGCGACAGCATATTGATTTAATGCTTGAACTTGGAGTTACGCGCATAGAAATTGGTGTCCAGACATTACGCGAAGAAATTTATCATGCAATCAACCGGGGGCATTCTTTAGATGATGTTAGACAATCATTTCAGATCGCAAAAGACTCTGGTTACAAAATCGTTGCTCATATGATGCCAGGCTTGCCTAATTCATCAGTTAAGAAAGATATTGATGATTTTCGTACGTTATTTGAAGATCCAACATTTAGACCAGATATGCTGAAGATTTATCCCACTCTTGTAATTCAAGGCACGGCTTTACATAAATTGCATCAAGATGGAAGATACCAAGCATATTGCGATGATGATTTGATCGAGGTGTTAATTGCAGTTAAAAAAATGGTTCCGCCATGGGTTAGAATAATGAGAATTCAAAGAGAGATAGAATATAATGATATTATTGCAGGTCCTAAAAGCGGAAACCTCCGACAAATATTATTGCAGAAATTAAATGAAAGGGGTCTGAAATGCCGTTGTATACGATGTAGAGAAGTTGGGTTACAAGGAAGATATCTATTAGATACAGAGATCAAAATGAATCGCATAGATTACTATGCATCCAAAGGGCACGAAGTTTTTCTGGCATTTGAAAGTCTTGATAAATCTATCATATTGGGGTTTTTGCGATTGCGAAAAATTTTTTATCCCCATAGAAATGAACTCAAGGGAGAAGATAACTCAAATACCGCTGCCATTGTGAGGGAATTGCACGTATATGGTCAGATGTTAAATGTTGGAAATAAAAAACAACAAGGAAATATTTCGTATCAACATCGAGGTTATGGCTTTCAACTTATGCAAGAAGCAGAAAGAATTGCCAAAGATGAATTCAAACTAAAAAAACTATCTGTTATAAGTGCAGTAGGAACCAGAGAATACTATAGAAGAATGGGTTATGTTTTGAACGGACCCTATGTGTCAAAGGTGCTCTAAAATATTGACAGAAGCTGTAATCGGTAAGGGAACCTGGATTGATAAAGTAGCTGATAATCTTTTAAACCGCGAAAAAAAATTAGGACGAAAGTTAGATTTAATAAGAGTAGAAAGTGGTCTTGGGGCTTCTGGTATACCTCATATAGGAAGTATGGGCGATGCAGTTAGAGCATATGGTATAAAGCTTGCCTTGGAAAATTTTGGTTATAAAGCAGAATTAATAGCATATTCTGATGACATGGATGGTCTAAGGAAAGTCCCTCCTGGTCTACCAGATTGGCTTCAAGATTACATAGCAAAGCCAGTCTCTAATATTCCTGATCCCTTTGGTGGATGTCATACATCATATGGAGCCCATATGAGTTGTCTTCTTCTTGAGGGCCTAGACAAAGCTAAAGTAAACTATCATTTTCAGAGTGCAGCTGAAGCCTATAAGAAAGGGATGTTAGCAAAAGAAACAGACATTATTCTACGAAATAGCAACCTCCTTGGTCAAAAAATAGCCGAGTATGTTGGTCAAAAGAAATATAATGAAATATTGCCATATTTTCCTGTCTGTGAAAGTTGCGGTAGATTATACGTTGCAAAAGCTGAAAAATATTTACCTGATGAAAAGCTGGTAATCTATGTTTGCTCAGAATCTAGAATTGGCGAGAAGAAGCTAAAAGGATGTGGATATGGTGGTCAGATAGATATCACCAAAGGAGATGGAAAATTAGCATGGAAAGTAGAATTTGCCGCAAGGTGGAATGCATTAGATATAAGGTTCGAAGCCTATGGTAAGGACATCATGGATTCTGTCCGCGTCAACGATTGGGTTGCAGAGGAGATCCTAAGGTATGCTCATCCACTGCACCTAAAATATGAAATGTTCCTTGATAAAGGTGGAAGAAAAATTAGCAAATCAGCAGGGAATGTTCTTACCCCTCAAATGTGGTTAAAATACGGAACCCCAGAGTCGATTCTTCTATTATTGTTCAAGCGAATCACTGGTACGAGGCACGTTGGAGTCGATGATATTCCTATATTAATGGATGAATATGACTTGTATGAAGACATATACTTTGATAAAATCAAAGAAAATAATCAAGCTAAATTGATAAAATTAAAAGGCCTTTATGAATATGTTAATCATTTAAACCCCCCCACACAACCCTCAACTCATGTACCGTACAGGATGCTAGTACAGCAGGCTGCTCTATTCTCTACTGAAGAGAGATTTAATAAGATATATGATAGATTGATCAAATATGGGATGATAAAGCAGAAGAGTAAAGATTTGGAAAAAAAAATTGAACTTGCTTCCAATTGGGCAAATGATCACTTGTTGACAGAAGAAAAATTTGAAATAGAAATGAACGAAAACTATAACAAAGCTATTAAAGAACTAATTGAAACTTTTAAATCCTTCGTTGGATCAGAACATGAATCCGAGGCTCCAAAGAATCTCCAGTCTAAAATATTTAATATAGCTAGAAACAATCAAATGGAACCAAAGGAATTATTTACATTGCTCTATAAAATGTTGTTAAATATGGATAGAGGGCCAAGACTGGGAAACTATGTTCTGGATCTGGGAATAGAGCGCACTTGTAACATTCTTAAGAAATATATCCAGTAAGTATACTCATAGCAAGAATTGAATAAAACTACTTATATTTAATGTAACCTAATAAAAACTAGATTTGAGTGACACAAATAGTTCTTTAACTTTGAAGGTCCTCGAAGCATATTCCAGCGATATTGGCCGTGGGGTCGCGCGTATAGATCACAATTCTCTGAATTCCTTGGGTTTGTCTGAAGGTGATTCTATTGAAATAATAGACAAAGACAGAACAATGGAAGCCAAATGTTTAGCTCTTTTACCATCCGATGAAGGCGAGGGTGTAATCAGAGTAGATCCTCATTTGCGCAAAAGCATAGGAGTATCTATAGGCAAGACCATCGTTATAAGAAGTATCAAATTAGATGCACAAAAGAATGAAATTGATTCCTCTAGAGAAGAGGAGGAGGAGGAGGAAGCTTTAGGAAAGACACCCGCCAAACTATACAATAAAACGGCTTCTATGATTATTATCTCAGGATCTTGCATCGACTTTGAAAAAGAAAGACCCAAGATTATGGACTTTATTAATACGTTGGAAATTGCAACTCATATGAAGAGTCAGTGCAAATGTTATACTGATGGTAAAAAAACTCTTGGCTGGGACTTTTTCGAGATTTCCCTAGGTTCAGATTTTGTTGAAAAGTTACGCAATCTCTATCCAGACATTGACAAACAAGAAGGCAATCTCATTGAGCAGAGATTTGCTTTATGGCTAGATAAGCAGATGAAGAAAAGGAAACTGGAATACCATTTAAAATTAAGAGAGATTCCCTTTGAGGTATCTAAAGGATTTAGATTGAATCCTAAAAATTACCGAGATGACAGCGGACTTGAAGAACTACGATAATAAAATATGATCATACAGATACTCAGAATTGTTATGTATGATAGCAAAATTGATAGAATCATATACTTTAGGATAATGATGATGTATTGAAATCGTTATAGATACATCGTCCCTCTTCTGCTTTAAATAGAATTCATTGATTATTTTTTCTTGTTATGATGTTATATTTAATGCGTAGATATTTGAACAAATTCAGAACTGTAAAGGTTTTTCCAGCAAATTGTTGAAGTAATAGTCTAAAAAATTTTTTAATACACCAAAGATAAAACCATGGTTATCAGGTGACCCAAGTACAAATGCATCTGCCCAATTAAGCCGATCTCTTATTTTTCTTATATTGTCATCGCCATCAGCAGATACAGTTGCATAGGGATTATACATAGGCAGTATTGTATTATGCAAATCAAGCAACCATGTTTGTGCATTATATTTTTTGGCTGCATCTAATACAATTTTTAAGGCTTGAGTGCTATAAGATTTTTCTCACATACTGCTGCCGACTCCCAGAGTCTTTATTTTAGTCGTTTAATTTAGAATTAGAGAACAAATCCGATGAAAGATATTTAGTGGTTTCTATCTGATTAATAATGCTCATTGTGCTATACAGTATAATATTAAGTGTTAATAAGTAATTGATTTATATTGAAAAACTCAGTCAGAGTAGAAAATGTTATTTTTAGTGTAGCAAAAGAGGAAAACAATTTGATACATTCAGCATCTGCTTCTTGTAATACGCGTCTGCACAGAAGTATTAGTATTAGTCTCATAATATATTCATCTTTGGTTTTGTTATTAAGAATGGTTGAGGCGATTGCACGCTTTACATTATGACCTTTTACAATAAGCAGAAAAAAATGTATTTGATAAAGTGTATTGCTTTTCCTCCCCACTATATATATAAAAAAATTAGCATGTTCTAGTTCATCTAGCAGAAAGTATTCTTCAATGATTCATTTTTTTGAGTATATATATATATATATATATTAATATTGTCAACAAACTGCAGAACATTCTCATTACAAGTTGTGCTTTATCTGCAAATGAATGTAGTCATATTATCAAAGAAACCTTAAGATAGTCATAGGCCTATTATTGTATTAAGAGTCAAGTTGTCAAAATTCCTTTTATTTAGTGTGTCAATAATCATAATAACTTCATTATCGTCGGTCTCCCTTACAGGCCAACAAACAACAATAGCACAAACAAACAGCAAATTTGTAACTTATGATAATCCTACCTTTGGAGTAAGAATTCAATATCCTTCAGATTGGGGAAGGTTGGACCTATCTTTTCTGCAGGATTCTGCTGATATTGATTTTTATCCTCTTGCCGACACATCACTAGCGAAGAATGTTAAGATTCAAGTGAATAATCTACCCACCCGTAACATGACATTAGAAGAATATACAAATAGTCAAATCAATCCCTTGGAAGAAAAACTTCTTAAATCAAATACAACTACACTTGCAGGCATACCAGGGTATGGAATAGTATTTACTAGTTTACAGGGACTAAAAACAATGCAAGTCTGGACAATAAAAGACGACAAAGCATATATCATTACATATGTTGCAAAAGAAGAAGACTACGAAAAGGATTTGCAAGTCGCCCAGAAGATGATTGATTCATTTGAGATCACAAGATAGCGGTAAAAAAATTCGAGTGATATTTGAGATTGAATTTCGTGTCTAGAATCTGTGTTTCATTATTAAATTTCTTTCTAATAGATATTGGTGTCTCATATGCAAAAGAAAAAATAAAGAATAGTGATAGTAATGGTTCTTACTCATCCATTAATACCTGGTGGAGCAGATTATGCTATTTCAATATCTTAAAACTAGGTTATATTCAATTGACATTCTTTCATAAAGAAACATATATTGTGGAATATTGTAGCCAATGTGACGATGCCTTTTATTATATTCTATCCTAGCATAATATTTTTTTACTTTCTGCACACATTTCCAAGACATGATTATAAAATTTTATCTGATACTTCTATTTTCTTTCCATAGTAGATAATGTTGAGCAGGACTTCTATTCTCTTCAATACTAATTTCATCATCGTTGTCTATATGCACGTTTTATAGGGGTTATATTATGTTCCCTTCCGAAGCGGCAATGAAAGTCTTTACTAGGACAGATAATAAATGATAATTAAACTTCAAATAATTTGCCTTCTATCTATCAATAGACAAGTTTATTTTAAAATTGTTTTTTAATAACTTGTAGATCCCTGGAAGTAACAAAATGATTTATCATAAATAAAATTATATTCTCTATTCCTTCATTTGTTATTTAGAGAACCAAAAGGAATGGATAAACAATAATGCCAAGTAAAACAACATTCCAGTTGCTGTAGAAGTGTAGCATTAACTGATATGAGGATAGAAAATCAAATATGTTAATCGCCATAGTATTGATGCTATTTTTCTTGTCATGATCAATGAGGAGCAATGGATCAACAAATGGCAGCAACTATTATCCGCTATCTAGCAGATTATCGCTAGTTGGCAATTTTTTACATAATCAAGATATTTTTGCCATACATATATTACATCTATTTATTTACTATGCCTACAAAGAAAATATTGTGGGATTGCAAAAGAGAGTGAGATTGTACTGTACATCGTAAAAACGATAGGGTTGATGAATTATAATTATTCGTATAAAAGATAGCAATAGAGAAAAAGAAAATGAAAATAACAATAGTAGCAACGAAATAAAACAATTTGCACCTGTAGAAAATAATAATAATAAAATCCTTATTGATAAAAATGAATATACAAAGATATTTTATGGCATTCAAAACTCAACAAAAGCACTTGTAGAATTTGTATCTAGAGCAAAACAGAAAATAGATTCTGTTATAGATTCTACAGCACCGTCTGTTATCATTGAAGTCGAATCTATAAGAAAAGAAAGATTTGCTGCTAAAGATAGAAGTGTAAAGTTTAGATATGTTACTGAAATTACAAAAGATAATCTCTCTTATTGTAAAGAAATGTTAAAATTTTCAGAGATTCGTCATTTAGATGGAGTTAAAGGCAACTTTGAAGTCTGTGATGAAGAAGAATATGTGGCGTCTACTAGACTCAATAAAGCAGAACCACTACAACAACTTATCTATAGCAATGTTAAGGAAATTGTAGAGCAACAGCAATACATATTTGATAGCTTTTGGAACAAAGCAATACCTTCTGAGCAAAAGATAAGAGAAATAGAGTATGGTATTATACCAGAGGTTACAGAGGTTATTCAAAGTCCTGAAGAGGCAGAAAAAAGAGAGTGGGATCTTTTAAGAAAAGCTACAAAAGAAATCCACATAATATATTCTACAGCCAATGCATTTCACCGCCAAGAGTATGAAGGGACAATACAGGTTTTAGGTCAACTAGCAGACAAGGGTGTCAAGATCAAACTTCTCACTCCTACTGATAATTATATCAAAGAATCACTACATAACTTAAAACATAAACAACAACAAAATATTGAATTTCGTAATATTGCATCTACATTAGGAATTAAAATCAAATCATTGGTGGTTGATAGCAAGTATTCTATGATTATGGAATTAAAAGATGATTCAAAGAAAAATACTAGTCCTGAAACAGCTATTGGATGGTCAGTATATTCAAATAGTCAGGCAACTGTTCTCTCTTATCTTTCAATATTTCAAACTCTGTGGAGGCAGACCGAGATATATGAACAACTAGAGCAAGCTGACCGTATAAAGAGTGAGTTTATCAACATAGCAGCACATGAGTTGAGAACACCCATTATGCCTATAATAGGATATGCTGAAATGCTAGAAGAAGAAATAGAAGATGACAATAAAAGAGAAGGCATTACGGCTATTCTTCGTAATGCGAAAAGATTGCAGCGACTTGCAGAGGCCATACTGGATGTTACAAGGATAGAAAGTAATACTTTAAATATAGACAAAGAGAGACTTAATCTAAACGATCTAATTTTAAATGCATTAGACGATATAGTAATAAACACTAAAGAAGAGGAACTGCAAGGTGGTTATACTAACAGAAGGAAAATATTATACAAATCTACTGTAGAAGAAATCATAATAGAAGGGGATAGAACCAGGCTGACTCAAGTGATCTCTAACATACTAAACAATGCTCTTAAATTTACTAAAAAGGGGGAAGGTGAAAGTATTATAGTCACTACAGAAAAGAATAAAGATAATAACAAAGAAGTCATTGTTAGCGTCAAAGATAGTGGTTCGGGCATAGATCCAGAGATATTGCCAAGGTTATTTTCAAAGTTTGCTTCAAAATCATCTAAGGGCACTGGTTTAGGTTTGTATATCTCAAAGAGTGTTATTGAAGATCATGGTGGAAAGATATGGGCTGAAAATAATGCTGATGGAAAGGGAGCCACATTTAGTTTTTCTCTACCAATTATAATCAAGTAACATAAAAGACTGAATATGGCTACTGATGAGCCATTGAGAAAAGAATGCAATATCTATTATATGAACCGTAGCTCATTTTTTAACTCCATTTTACTTGTCATCTCTGTCCTGTCGTCTCTGCTCACCCCGATAGTCTATATAGTTGCTATTCGTGTGTATATTTTGTGTTAAAAGTATAGGAAGTTTTGGAAGTTTAGTACCTAACGACGTTACTCTTTTCATTATACGCATATATGAATCAGCAGATACAGATACTATTGATTTGGTTTTTATAATACAAGTCTTAAAGGTCCTCAAACTTTAATGCTTTATGAATAGGTTATATTAGACGAATGTTAAACTTGTGTGATCATATATATAGTCTTTGGAAATAGAAGAGGTAATAATTAATTGATGAACAATAAAACCATATAAAGAAAAAATTCTGTGTGGAAGCTTCAGCTTTTAGCGTTCCATAAATTTCAAAAATTAAAAATAATTATGCTCCTTGCATAACTAATTCTTCTTGTTTTTCCTCTTCTTTTTTTAAGAAAATGTATTCATCCATAGCAAAAGCTCTTTTGAAATCTTGCCATGCATTAAATTCTTGAATGTCTATATCAGGAATCTCTACAAACAATAAAATTTCTCGTCTAGTCATTCTTTTCTATCTACTCCTTTTTACTCCTTTTGCAATCATAGTTTTGCAATATGAATAAATAAATGTAGGGTTTTATGTAAAAATTGTAATGTGATATAAAGACGGAAGAAATACCAAAGATGACATAATAAGACAGAAGTCATAAGCGAACAAGCTGGAATTCAAGGTCAAAGAAGAGAAATAAATGTGATAAGCTATTCTAAAGTTGCAGCCATAAGTAAGATCTAAAGGGTTATTGAATTTCCATAGACACGAGTACGATTACGAAGAAGCATAAGTCAACCTCTTCTACTGCTAATAATAATAGTACTGAAACAAAGATAAAAATGACAAATGACAAACGCTAAAAAACACGAAGAGAATTTAAATGTAGTGGACTATAGTTTTGCTGTATTCTTTGAGACTAACTAGATTGCTATATGTTAGATGTTATTGGAGATAGACTTTCTATTGTTTCTTCCATAAGTACCGGTAAATCTTCAAGCGCTTTCTCTACTGCTTAATAACAACTCGAGCTTAGATTATAGATTATTATAATCTATTCTCTCTCTATTAGTATATTTGCGTCACTTGCGTCTTCAATAGAAGTACGAGGGATATTACATGTCAACAATTATCATTTATGACTTTGTTATTGATCTATTTTCAAATGATTTAATTATATTAACTAGAAACGAAGCGATATTATGATGATTACATAAACATCATTCTCTCAAAATCGAGGATAAGATCAATTAAAAAAACCTTCACTGTATGTAAGAGGTTGATGTTTGCAAGCCAAATGCATATAACAATCCATCCCTAGATGCAATAAATAACATATTACTGGCAATGCACGGCGAAGAATCTACAATATCCATCGTTGGGAATTTCCAAAGTTGACTACCAGTGCTGATATCAAGTCCATAAATATGTGAATCAAGAGAACCAAAAAATAACACTCCATCATTTTCTGTTAATGCAGGCGAAGACCAAATCCTATCGCCAGTTTCGAATTCCCATAACCTTGATCCATTGATACAAGAAAGACAATATATCTTCTTGTCCGAGGAAGCGAAGAAGACTCTATCTTTTAAGATTGCAGATGAGGCCAAAACAGGTTTTGAGATTTGTTTATTCCATTTTATTAATCCATCGTATTGTTCTAAACAATACATTCCACCAGCATGGGTTCCTATGAATATCAACTCATCAGATGATAAGCACGGCGACGAAGATCTAATTTTACCGTTGAGTTTTGTTTTCCACTGCATGGTACCATTTAAATCCAAACAGTATAGAAAACCATCATCCGACCCTACAAAGATGTTCACACCATTAAAGGAAGGCGAGGACCAGATCTCACCTTGGGTTCTAAATGTCCATCGCAGATTTCCTTTCATATCTATTGCGTATATACTTGTATTCAATGAGCCGACAATTATCACATCCTCGGCTACACATGGAGAGGAAAAAATATCACCATCAATTTCAAAATTCCATATTTCCTTTCCTGTCTTTGTATCTAATGCAAAGAGTAAATTTTTTCCAAGAAAGGTCGTTTCTTTAACCCATGAATCAAATGTTGCGGATATTAACATATCTTGGTGAAGCAATGGTGAAGATATTATAGGACTGCCTATATTGAAATGATACTTTATTTGCTTTTGAAATACATTTAAAGCAAAAATCCTTCCAGTAATAGTTGAAGAGTAAAGAATACCATTTTCATAAACTGGAGAGGCTATTATAGGTCCTAGTTCAATTAGCCATCGAAGTGAAGGCTTTCTAGGTAACGAGGAACTACTTAAGCCTGTTCGCATAGCGTTTCCTCTAAACATTTTCCAAGAATGTTCCTGTGATTTCAATAAGGAAGATCCAGGATCGGTCAACTTGTAATAGAACAGACAGGCATAGTCTTTATTTGCTTGCTTTTAGCAAAGTAAATATCTTGTAAACTTTTTTACTTTGGATATTCGACTCATTTGTTGCTTTTCTCCAATTGAATTCAAAG
The DNA here is from genome assembly GCA_035642715.1 of Nitrososphaeraceae archaeon. Taxonomy (GTDB): domain Archaea; phylum Thermoproteota; class Nitrososphaeria; order Nitrososphaerales; family Nitrososphaeraceae; genus JAJNBK01. The sequence goes on from DASQRW010000232.1 coordinate 39,929, forward strand.
TCAGAAAAGATGTAAGATGCATGGATATTTACATAGATAGACTCTATTGTGGCTGACTATGAATGCCAATATAAGGATAGGGCAACTCATGGATAGTATCAGTGGATTACAGGTTTCATACAAAAGAATGCAATGTTGGAAATATTAAGCTAGATAGACTTAATATGGAACGAGTCTCTCTTTCCTAGATCCAGCCATGAAACCAATGGAAATGTGTGATTCTATAGAGATGACCGAGCTGACAACAGCCAATTCGACGCTTTATCAAAGATTGCCACAGGACAGATGGTAGGAATACTTGTACCATATATGTGCTAATTGCTTCGATGCTATTCAGAGACGAAAAAGAAGAAAATATGAGATTTAGTCAATCTATTAAAGCTGAATTTAAGTGCAATTGATGATGGAAGATAAATCAAACAAAATTTATATTCCTAATTAAAAGCATCTAACTTTAGGTTTGAATTAGATTTTCTGTTAACTGTAATGTGTTTAATTGCATACACTTTCTACGGATAATGGAATACTTGATAGTTAAAGAAATGTCCTAAGATTCTTTTCCCTGAATTGTTAAGAGAACTATTAATAAACAGGTAGAATTGAATTTTTTATTTTCTTAATATCGTCAATTTCCCGCAGATCAGAGAATCTAATAATTTGTTTTCTGAATTCTTCAATGTCTTTTTGCGAAGATCTAAGTAGTGGATATGGACCCTTAGCCCCAATAATTCTGCCATCCTTATTCATTCCATTTTTATAAACTGATATTAATGCTTGTCCTGCTTGATGTCCTTTTACCTCTTTTCCACATATAATTATATGATGCAATTCGGTATGATCTAATACGAACTTGATAATGGTGTCAATTCCCTCATTTTCTGAGAACAATCTTCCTACAATTAAAATTCTATTCATGATATCTACTGAGTTTGAGATCTCCTTTAATAGATCTATACTTGATAATGTACAAATTGCTACGCTTTTTCCTTTTCCCATATAGTATTCATGTTTAAGAGGGATAAGAGCCTCACATATCTTGCCTACCGCATTATCGAATAATCTTTTATTAAGCGTAACCAAAGCTAATAATCATTGTAACTAAACTAAAGATAAATGCATTCTGATTGATAAAACGGCTCTGTTAACTTAAGAACATCATCTCATTTTGAATAAGTTTATTATGAATATTCGCAAACATGGTCAACCAATTTATAACATGATATAATTTGCACCTTTTCTTCTTAGTACAAGGAAAGTAATCATCAAAACTTTCAGTCCTATCCTTAAAATATTGTACCGTTCTTTCTATGACACTTTTTTCAAATGAAGA